>CADBPJ010000300.1 GCA_902796445.1 uncultured Ruminococcus sp.
AATCTATCAATTTCTCTCCTGTAAATTTAAGATAGTTTCCATTCTCATTATTTACCTCGGTTACTGTTCCATACCAATCACCGTTTTTCAATCTGCCTTCATTTGTTCCGATTTCACTCCATGAAGATGTGTAAAGTGTAGTACCTGTCGAGAATGTTCTTGTAAATGCTGTGCCGAGAGTTCCGTCACCTACAGTAACACCTGCGGGAACTGTCAATGTATATTTTGTATTTACCTCAGGTGCGTTTATCTTCAACTGTGCCTTTGTGTCATTTACTTCTACAGTGATAGGACATTCATCAGATGTACCTGCCTTTGTAATAGTAACCTTACCTGCCAAATCATCTTTGTTTACTGCGCCATCGAATTCCAATACGATTGCAGCTGTGTTAGTGTTTGTGCTGCCATCTGTCACATTACATGTAACATTTGCTGTTTCAGCTGATGCTACAGTAAATCCCGTCAAAGCGGAAGCCATTATAGCAACAGCGGCCATTGTGCTTAGTAGTTTTTTAAACATAATTAAAATCCTCCTTTTCTCTTGTATTTATCTTTCAAAGCTCTGTGGCATATGATATATGTCAAATCCTTCATCATCTTTGAAAATAAATACCTTAACATTTTTTATACTACCGCTTAATGAAATGTTATTTATACCGTGTGAATTGTCACCCCCTATTGAATTTATATTTTCACAATATTTATCAACCATTTCGCCTGCTTCATTATACCCCGCAACGATTACATATGCACTCGAAGCCTCGTCTTGCAGATTGACAATACTGCAATTTACTATTGTTGTGTTATCACTCGGTGTTAAAAGTGTCACATCAGCCTTCATATTGTCTGGATATTCCTTTGTTACCAAGTCGATATCGGTGATTTTAAGTTTTACATAGTCTTCAGCAGTTATATCTGTTCTGCAAACAGCAACTCTGTATTTTTTGTTATATGCAAGACCGCCGTTTGTAACATGAATATTTACTTGTTTCATGTCTGATGGATCCATTTCGCCAACAGAATATCCCTGCTTGACCTCTGTATAATCTCCCGCTTTATCGTTCCATTCCAAAAGCCTGATGTCACTTTCAAACAGATATGGTACATTGTACGAGAATCTGAGACTGATATTTTCGTTGTCATCAGATGTTGCCGTTCCTTTCAGTGCACCTAATGAGTTTACACTCATATCCTTTACTTTGAATATATAGTCCTCGTATTCACCATTTTCATTCGGCATTGAATATAATCTGAATTCCACTACACCGAAATTCGTTCTGGTATTCTCTATGGTGGTTACGTTTATCGGCGCTTTGTCGTTTATCTGTATATATCCGTTTTTAACAACTCCGTTATCTACATCAAAGATATATTTGATTGTGTTCCACTCGTCACCGTCTTCTACTCCGACCTTAAGTGCAGACTTTTCATAAAATCTTATATAGTGGGTATAGTCTGTTGCTGTTGAAGTACCTGCCATTCCCGTCACATACATAAAACCGCCTCTATTGGAATCCGATAAAATACCCGTTAAGCTGCCTCCTGTAGAATTGGCAAGTCCTTCATTTATCTGAAACTTGTATGTTACTTCAATCGGACCTTCTGCATTTGAAATAGCTTCATCAAGTCTATAGCAGATTTCAGTTCTTTGACTTGAATCGCCCTGTGCAACGGAATTTTTATAACTAAATGTCGTAACTCCGTCTTTGTCCTCGTTTGTTAGCTGACCTCTCCAATCAACGGTGTATCCTAACGAATATCCGATATACGGTGGCTTATCAATTTCACCCGTACCGAAGGTGAATGTAAAATCACCATCCATCAGCTCTCCGTCACTGCCGACAATACTGCCATTTGATATTTCCATCGTGTACTGTGTATATCTTTCATAGTTGCTCAGACTTACAGTGAAGCTCTTGCAGTCCTCTGCAAGCTCTGCATCTACTATTACATCTTCAGCTATACTTCCGTCACTATTCTTCACCTTGATTACGCTGTTCATATCAGTACGTTCATCAACCGAAATATCATACGCTGAAACGTCCTCTATTCTGTCATTTGGCAACGGAATAAAGTTGAATTTCATATTTGCAGGTGTAATATTCTCTACACCGTCCTCAAGTTCAGAAGATATTCCGAGTGTCGCCTTTGCTTTTATTACAGGCAGGGTGAAGCTCAGATATACATCATTAGGAAAATCATTAAAGCTGTTTCCTTTCACCTTACTCTTGTCGATAAATATCTTGTATGTTTTCTGACTGTCTGTATCATCTGTGTTCATTGTAACAGTCGCAACTTTTTTATCACTGTTCATTGTCACGCTGTACTTTTCAGAAGCGATTGGATTGTTCTCTTCATCAACGATTGAGATTATGTCCTTAATGTCACAGTCATATACAAGAGATTCTGAGAACGTTAATGTCATATCCTTTGCGTCAATACCAACTGCTCCGTCCTCAAAGCTTGGTGTCACTGTTATTTCACCTGTAGTATAGTTTCCTTCTACATTGATGTTTCTTACCTTCAAAACAGCGTCGTTCTCATCAGACGTACCATTTGTAAGGAAAAACGCAATAGCAGCTAAAGACGCGCCATTTTTTTCAAAGTTACACCATGTTTCTACACCATCAACAGAAACATATTTTAATATACGCTTGTTTCTTGCCGTATCGA
>CADBPJ010000301.1 GCA_902796445.1 uncultured Ruminococcus sp.
AAAGTACGGCGCCGTCAACAAGCGAAAGTGCAAGTATCTCAATATCTACCCCGACAACAGGCAGTGTTATAAAGACCTATAACGGAAATTCTATTAAAATTTCCGGCAGTGCGTCAAACTGTTCAAGCGTAACGGTTACAGTTGGTGATAAGACACTTTCAAATGTAAAACTTAATGGCAGTAAGTATGAAGCTTATTATACCCCGACTGAATCCGGTACATATACAATAAAAGTAATCGGCAAAGCAATTTGGGGTTCAAGTCCGAGCGCAGAAAGAACTGTTACAATAGCTGTAAATGATGACAGTGACAATTTTAATTCATCGCCGACGGCTATAAATTCGGGAACAGAACGTGTTGCAGCTATTGATTATGCAGGAGATGTGGATTGCTTCAGTTTTACACCGAAAGAAACAGGTTCTTACAAAATATATTCTTCGGGTAGTGTAGACTTGAAAGGCATTTTATATGATAACGATAAAGTTACATCTATCGGAACATCATATAATGCCCCGGAATCTATTAACTTCAAACTTGCAAAAACTCTTGAAGAAAATAAGACATATTACATTAGCGTAGACGCAGAAACAAGCGGTGCAACCGGTAAATACTCTATTAACATTGAAAAAATAGATGAGCCGAATGATACAAACCTGTCAGAACAGTGGGGCATTCTGAATATTGGGCAAAGTTATACTATAACTGATTCGGCTGGAAATTCTAAAAATATAATCGGCAAAGTTGGCAGTGATATAAATGTTTTGCCGGTATGGGAATACACTAAAGGAAAAGGAATAAAGGTTGGTATCGTTGATACAGGAACAGATATTTCGCACAATGATTTAACCGGAAATATATCTCCTACTATGCCAGGGTATAATTTTGTTTATGACAGTAGTTTGCCGCTTTATGTTTCGGATGCACATGGCACGCATGTTTCAGGTATTGCTGGTGCAGTTGGTGATAACAGTTTGGGTGTTTCTGGTGTGGCACCTGAATGTCAAATAGTTGCAATGCCTATATTGGAAATGCCATTTGATGCAACAAAACCTCAGAACAACGATATAGATACTGCTTTTATTGATGCAATAAATTATGCTGTGGATAACGATATCAATATATTAAATTGCAGTTTTGAAATGTGGGATTATCCGGAATCTTCTATGGTAGAATTGAAAAAAACCATTGTCAATGCTTCAAACATATTGTTCGTTTGTGCTGCCGGCAACAGAAGTCTTGATTTGACAAACAACAAAAAGTATTATCCCGTAGGATTTGATACCGATAACATGATTGTTGTCGCAGCAATCAATTCTGATGGAAAGTTTGCTGATACTTATTCAAACTATGGAGGCCCTACAGATGTTGCTGCACCGGGAACGGCAGTTTACAGCACAATACCTGGCGGGCAATACGATTATATGACAGGAACGTCGATGGCAGCACCACATGTATCAGGTACAGCTGCGCTACTAATGTCATATTATCCGGATTTGTCTGTGGCAGAAATAAAACAACGAATAATAAGCAGTAATAATGTATCGTATAATGAAACATTGGATGGAAAAGTTGCAAGTAATGGAGTTTTAAATGCTTGGTATGCTTTGTGTAATGATGCCCCAGCTCCGAGAAAGTCGCCGAAAACAGAAACTACATTAACTGTGAAAAATGATATTTTGGAACATATGAACAAAGCTGATGATACACAGTTGACAGGAAAGTTATATTTAAACATATTGGACGGATATAATTTATCCGACATTGAATCTGCGATCGGAGGTTCGTTAACCGTAATTAAAGAAAACAAATTGACGGGTTCTTTGCTTATTGATTGTGGTTCGGCAGGTGCTGCGAGAGATTTGACATTCAGATTAAACGCTTCTGAATTTGTTGATTACGCCGAACCAGTTTACAAAGTGTTTGCAGCTATAACAAAATAAGAATAGAATATCTTGGAGGTGATTATTTTGAAAAGAAAAAAATTATATTTCGTAGGTATAATTGTTTTATTATTTAATTTGTTATTTAATAATGTGTTAGCTGAAAACATAATTGCAAATGATGCATTAGGCGAGCTTGAATGTTCGGATTTTCAGTATCTTAAAGTTGAAAAATTAAATAATACTAATACTAAAGAAACTGTAACATGCAAGGATATATCAAAAATAAAGAAGTTTTACCAGTTGTTTTTAGACCTGCCAATATCTGAAAAGAAAGATAATGATAGTAATATATATATTGAACTGATTTCAAATGATAATAAATATATTTACTCATCTGATGATGGTCTGAGTGTGCAAGATAAAATATATTATGTTCGGGAAAGTGATGTTTTAGATTGCCTGTCCCAATCTGATATAACACAATGGTATAGCCTGCCGGTGGTAGATAAGAATGAAAGTTTAATAACTCCTAATGACAGCAAGGAACTCTCAAAAACTTATGAAATGGGTATTCTCAATGAAAATGGTATAATTGTCGGTGATCCTGATGGAGATTTGCGTGAGGGTGACGAAATAACAAGAGCAGAATTTGCAGCTGTTTTGTGCCGTGCTATGGGCTGCGAGAACGAAACGGAAAATGATGATTTGAAACAGAAAAATTATTTTCCTGATGTTCCGGCGGAACATTGGGCAGCTGGCTATGTGAATTTTGCGTATGAAAACAGTGCAATAAGTGGCTTCCCCGACGGCAATTTCTATCCCGAACAAAAAGTAACAAATGAACAGGTCATAAAAATGCTGATCGGCGCATGGGGCTATGGTGATGAGGCAGAGAAAAATGGCGGTTATCCTAACGGATATATGAAGGTTGCAAAGGAACACGGCGTCCTTGATACAATAGAATTTAATTATAAAAATGCGTCAAAACGCTGGGTAGCATCTGTATTTGTATATGGTGTACTCTCTATGCCGACCGAAAATCCAAAGGTAAAACAACCTATAAAAACAGAGATTATTTCCATCGAGCAGCCGCGAGAGGAAAATGACAATTATGTTGAACACCCTGAAGAAATATTGAGGAATGTAAGCAAGGAAAGCTCATTTTACGAAAGAACAACCTTTGAGCAGGGTGTTCCCACAAAACATTTGCCGATAAGAATTGATGAAAAAACCATAACCAATGTTTGGTTCAGAGATTTTTCAATAGGTATAAATATTGTCGGTGCAAAGCAAGAAGGCTTTCATGCAGAGTTAGCAGTAGGTGAAAGTGTTGATGTATCAGATTTTGCAAGCGGTGAATATAATATCATTGTCGGATATAATGACGGTAAAGTTGATGATTATTCTTTCGGTAAAATAACAATTTCCGATGAAAGTGTTGAACTTACAGGCTTAATGCACAGATATACAAATCTTCGAGATGTAATTCAATTCAATCAGACCGTGACAGAGGTCGAATTGTCAAATGAAAAGGCAGTAGAAGATATGCCGTTTGAACTCAAAGCAACATCAGACGGAAAAGGCGGATATGTTTTGTGCATAAATTATTCCGGCAGTTTAACCGGTGAGCAGGAATTTTCATATGCAATCAATGATATAGATGAAAGCTTAAATTATAAAGTTGACGATAGTGAAAGATTCACAGCACCAATGACATCTATTGAACCGATTGTTATACATAACCTTCAAAGCGGCACTGATTATTGCCTGCAAGTAGGATTTAATGATAGGCATATCGAAAAGTCAATTAAGGGTACTTTAACAGTTGGTAATAATGATTTTCTGTTCAAAGGAAATTGGCAAATCACTACAATGAAATAATAATTTAAAAATCAGCGGTCATTTAACCGCTGATTTTTTACTCCATTTCGCTGTCAAAACGATGTTCATACTCATATATCTCAGATTCGCTTGCCCTGCGTACTTGCAATTTGCCGCAGTCAGGGCAACGATCCGGCAATTTATCCGATTCAAAAGTATATCTGCAAGCATCACAGGTATACTTTTCTTTTATATTATTCATTTCTTCCTGACCTCCGATTTTTCTGAAAAGGCAAGCCATTTTGCACCATAACTATCCAGTGAAAAACGGTTGCCGCATTCATTTTCAATAGCATGATGTTTTACACGATACCAGCCGCGCAGTTCTTCCCTTAAACTGCTGTCAGCAGAGATTGGTTCCACCCATATTTGTAATCCGTATTGTAATTCATTTCTTGAAAGCGGTTCTGAGTTCGGGACACGATTTTCAGCAAATTCGGGCGGAATTATAAACAATTCCGCTGCTTGTTCAAAAGGAACGACAATATTACACCCTATCAAACAAGATTTTGCGTAGTCAACGAGCATCCAACCATGCCTTGCAGACCACACAGGTTTTTCATGCAAAATTGGCAGCAGTTTTTTATTAAGTCTAACCATGTTATCAAAGATACGTTCGTTGTCTGTGCGTCCGAGTAAGAAGTCTGTTGTAACACCATAGAGGTCGGCCATCTTCTCTAAGCCCTCAACGGATGGCGCTTTATTTCCCGTTTCCCATGCACTCAATGTAGGTTGAGAAATTCCCAACAATTCGGCTGCTTCAATAACTTTTAATTTTTTTAATTGTCTCGCTGTTCTGAATTTATTTTTCATTTGCACCACCTAATTCTTCAGCGTAATCTGCCAGTAACCTTTCGTATC
Source organism: uncultured Ruminococcus sp. (assembly GCA_902796445.1). GTDB lineage: Bacteria > Bacillota > Clostridia > UBA1381 > UBA1381 > Ornithomonoglobus. The sequence continues at coordinate 4,626 of CADBPJ010000301.1, forward strand.
CGAGCCGACTCTGGAAATTATATTTTTGCTTTTTAATGACTTTATCAAACCTCCAATTGTTTTCCGGCTAACTTTTAATTTCTTTGACAGAGCTTCATATGTGTAGGCAGGATCCTCCATCAAAAGTGCAAGCAGCTGATTCTCTGC
>CADBPJ010000302.1 GCA_902796445.1 uncultured Ruminococcus sp.
CAAGGAAATAATGGAGAAACTGAAATTATCAAGACAGTCAGTATATAAGAACAAGATTAAAGGTCTTGAAAAGCTCAAAGAAATATTAAAAGATTTGTAATAAGATTTTATTTGATATAATGATGGAAATATAGTATAATATACATATATTGTAACCAAGTAAGGAGGTTTCTTATGAAAAAGATTTTAATTATAAGTATGTCAATATTGATGTTAACTATATCTGCTGTGAATGCAGAAACATGGAAAATATCCCCAGAATATGAACAGTCCTCTCAATTTTCGGAAGGAGCGGCAAACTGCTCATTATACACCTTGTTTATAAATAGAAGTGGTGACATATTATTTCAATACCCCGATAATGCTCCAAGGTTTTCTAACTCGTATTCCGAAGGGCTTTCAATCGGAAATAATTCTCGAACCGGCAGTTCTTTGGAAAACACCATTATGGATAGACATGGAAACATTCGTGCAATAACGGGATTTTCGCAAATAAACAGTTTTTCAAATGGATTGGCAATGATTGCAAATGAAGACAAAACAAGATTCGGATATATTGATAAAACTCTCAATACTGTTATTCCGCTCACATATACTGCAGCAGGCGATTTCAATGAGGGCTTTGCAAGAGTGAGAAATAACGACGGCAATTGGGGATATGTTAACACAAACGGTGAAACGGCAATCAATTTTTCCTTTTCCAACGCCTTCGATTTTCATAATGGTTTGGCGGCTGTAAAAAACAACATGGGGCTTTGGGGGTATATAGATTATAACGGCAATTACATAATCAAACCACAATTTTCAAAAGCCTATGATTTTTCCGATGGTGTCGCTGTAATACAAGTCGTAAATGGCTTAGGTTTCGTAACCGAATCCGGCAATATCACGGAATTGCAAAGCAATATAATAAAGTTAAACAATTTTAATCACGGTGTTGCCGTAGCGTATGACGGAGTCAAGTACGGATTGATTGGCAAATCCGGTACCGTTATATTGGACTTTGAATGGGAATATCTTTCAGACTGCCGTGAGGGTATTATAACGGGAAAGAAAGATGGCATATGCTATATTTTGAACTGCAAAGGCAAAACAATCCACACCACAGATGCAAGCGAAATAAAAGAAGTATCCGAAAACCTTATCAATGCTCAAAAAGGCGGTCTTTGGGGATATATCGTAAATCCGCTTGCAAATCCATCGCCGTGGGCAAAAAATACTATAGATATGATGTTTGAATTGGGGTATATGACCGACGATATTTCATACAATTATCAGGATAATATTACTCGTTCGGAATTTTGTATAGCCATTGCATCGCTAATAGAAAAGAAAACAAACACTATTTTCCCAATAACCGAAAGAATAGTGTTTGATGACACGACAGATGTAAACATTTCAAAACTTGTAAACGCAGGAATAATAGACGGCGTTTCTGGAACAGAATTTGCCCCGAATGATTATCTCACCCGTGAACAGGCTGCTAAGATTTTTGCATATATGGGTAATAATTTCATCAACTGGGAGCCAATTTCATCGGACACTAAATTTATTGATGATGAGGACATATCCGAATGGGCATATGAATCGGTTTATCTTATGCAAGCAAATTCAATCATGGAAGGCTACGAGGACGGAGGCTTTAGACCGTACATTTACCTTACAAAAGAGCAAGCGATTGCGATGATGTACCGATTTATCAGTAAATTCTAATTAAGGTTTACATTTTGAATAAATTTATCTCTTTAATATATGTAATCGATTACGAAAACATTGTTAAGGAGATGAAATTTATGAACAAATCAATCAGTAATATTTATGATGTTGAAGTAAAAAACAGTTCTATTGCAGATATTGAAGCGAGTGCAGGTACTGCAAGACAGATTTTGACATTCACTTCTACTGATAGGCAGGATGGAATGATGATGCATACTAATTATCCTGAATTTCTTGAAAATGATTCTAAGGGCGTTGGAAAAGCGTTTGCAGAAAATGGATATTGTACGAATCAGCAGACATATGGTCCGGGAAAAGTACAGGTGTTTTTCTCACATCATAACAAGACAGGACAGAATATGTGGTACGGAGTACATGTGTTTAACGGAAACACAAGTGCAGCTAATGTTAAAATTTTAAACTGGGGATTCAGTACTGGATTTTCAAATGCTGCAACGCCTGTATATCAGTATTTTGATACTACTACACAGTCTCAAAATATAGCTTCAAATGGTTCATGGTGGGTATTACAGCAACAGATACCAGCTAATGCAAGTGGTAGCTACACACCATTTTGGGGTATTGTGACACTAGAAGTTTCTCAGCCTGTTATCATAACTACATATGCATATAAGAATATATCAAGTTTGAAAGGAACTGAAGTTCCTTATCCTAGAGGCACAGCTTATTCAGATGATATAGCCGTTTTAAGTGGTTACGGTGACGGCTATCACCTTAAGAAAACCATTAATATTAATGTATCTGATTTGGAAAATTCAGATTATTGGTACTACACTGGAGAACATAGTTGGTGGGGGAGAAATAATGGAGAACTTACCCCTATTCATATAGTAGGGACTGATTTGACTGCGACCCCGGAAAGTACAGATGATACATTAAATCAGCTAGGAAACTGGTCGACACTATACGATTTCACAGTAAATATCACAAATGATAAAAACACTGCAAAAACCGTATATGGATTTATTTCTGGAAATCCCAGTCAGTGTTATCCTGTTATCAAAACTGATTCAGATATTAAGGATTGGTCTGCATTGACAGATAAAACAAAACGATGGTTCCAAGAAACAATCCCTGCAAATACCACATATACATATAAGTTTAGCTATATGCAAGCGTCTTATGGTGCTCCTGCAACTATGCATGCTTGGAGTTTGTCATCAACTTTGGATTGATATAACTTATAATGAAAAATGTTTGAATGCTCGAATTGTGAGAACAAACATATAAAAAGAACGCTATTACGGAATATTTTCGTAATAGCGTTTTTTTACGAACAATAACAAAAAAATAAATATGAAACGTTATATATAAATGAAGGGGGGTAAAAAACCCAAAACACAGGAGGATTTTTTTAAATGAGAAAGTTAAAATTAGTATCTTTAATGTTAGTGTTGGCATTGTCAATACAGACATCA
>CADBPJ010000303.1 GCA_902796445.1 uncultured Ruminococcus sp.
TGAGGGTATTTTTAAACCAGATAAAATTTGATATGCATAGTTAGTCTGAATATTTGATTTTCTGATAACGTCTGCTTTCTGTAGCCCCTTTTCCTCAATTACAGCAGTAAGATAGTTACATATGGGGTTTTCTACAAGCTCACCCGCATTATCAGCTAAGTAAGCATCCAAACGGCTGTTCTTCAATATTGTCAATAATTCTTCTGTTGATTTCTTCATCTTGACTATCTCCTATAAAAATGATAATATATATTATAATATAAATCTGATGAAAAGTCAATTAAGGGAGCCATACAATGAATAAATTATCTGATTATATTGAAATATCATCATTTAACGGAAGTACATCGCTTGTTCAAAGGAATAATGCTATTTATGTAAAAAAACAGGTTGCAAAGGATTTAACTTATATCTATAAAATCCTTGCCCTAAATAGACATAAGAATATTTCGGATATTATAGAGATTTTTGAGTACGAGGATATTACAATTATAATTGAAGAATACATAACCGGTGAAACACTTTCGGATATACTTGAAAACACGCCCATACAAACTGAAAGCTACACAAAGAGCATAATAGGTCAGATTTGCGACGGATTGACCTTTCTGCATAAGCATAATATTATTCATCGTGATATAAATCCAAATAATATTATGGTGACAAAGGACGGAACAGTTAAAATCATTGATTTTGATATTTCAAGAAGTGTGAAGAAAAATTCTTCGACCGATACGGTTGTTCTTGGCACTGTCGGATATGCCGCCCCTGAACAGTTCGGATTCACGCAGTCGGATAACCGGACCGATTTATATGCTGTTGGAGTTTTAGCAAATGTTATGCTCACAGGAAAAATGCCGAATGAGTGTCTATATCATGGAAAACTGGGGAAGGTTATAGCAAAAGCTACAGAAATAGATGCAAAGATACGCTATAAAAGTATAGCAAGCTTTAAACACGCATTTACAAACGAAACAGATGAAAACACGAACGGATTTATTAAGATTCTGCGTAGTATTCCGGGATTTCGTACTTGGGAAGTATGGAAAATGCTCGTTGCACTCATTTTATATGCTACATATGTTCCTTTGATGTGCGTGTTTATTTCGTGGTCAACAGATGTCACAAGCGCTTTGCTGACTATATTTAGTGAAGTGCTTATGTTTGTCATTCCTTTTATTCTATTAACAAATCTTTTAGGCGTACGAAGACATCTGGCACATAAACCCGCAACAGCATTGATAGCGGCAATGATTATTTCGGCAATAGCCTTTTTTGTGGGTGCGAGCATATTCTTATTTAATGCCGCAAATAATATATAAAAATTTTAAAATTATGCCACCGGCATAACACAAGGCTCATAATACAGTTTATAATATAACTGTGTTATGAGCTTTGTGCTGTTTTATAAGGAATAATTCAATACATTATGTATTTTACAATTCCTTGCATAACGCTTATAATAAATAAAAATGTCGAATGGAGGAGATTGATGTTGTGTGAATGATATAGACACATTAAATGATGTGTACAGAGAAATAGCAGAGTTAATCGGATATGATGATGCTATGATATTGTATACTCATTTCAAAGGACAGCAGGTCACATTTCCCATAAAGCTTTTTAATTCTGAGTACATAAGTGAAGTTTTAAAAAAGCAGTATAATGGGACTAATGCCAAGAAGTTGGCGAGGACTTACGGTTATTCAGAACGGTGGATAAAGGAATTAGTAAAGAGGGGGTGAAATTAAAATGGTTTCTAACGGAAAGCAAATACAATGGGTGTGTATATACTGTGGACGCAAAGAATGGCGCAAGGATTGGACAGGCCGACCGATGCCAGGATTGTGTAACAAAAGACCATACGCTAAAGGCCCTCACCGCTGGATAAAGAATAGGGAAATGGATGGTACAAAATAATGTTTTGGATTGTTTTAATATTATTGCTATTGGCATTTGGTGCGAGTGAATCAGGCAGAGCTATAATTGCTATAGGCATTGTTTCTTTAGCGATTTTTCTAATTGCAAAACTTACAGGATTTTCAATTCTTGATCAAATTCCCAAATGGGGATTAGTTGCAATTATTGTTATTGCATCAGGGGCAATATTAGCATTTCTATTTCAAGATTGGTAAGAACTGGAGGTGGTTATTTATGGTAATGAAGCTCGCAATATGCCCATACTGTAAAAGTAGTTTGGGAACATATAGAACTGATGTTAGCAATACTACGAAACATGTTGCCTGCAAAAAATGTAAAAAGTCGCTGAAAATATGTATTACAAACGGAGAATTGAAAACTACAAAGTAAACTAAAACAGAGGAGGGTAATATATGGGGTTATTTGATTTTTTAATGGATGCATTTGAGGATAATGCTAAGAGAACAACAAAACGATTATCTGAAAAAAGTGGCGATGATAGCATTTACAATGACTGGGAATCTGGAAGAGAAGAGCGTGAAAATTTTAGATCTTCTATAAAAGAATTGCTTAACATAGATGATGATAATTAATATGTCTAAAGGTACACCTTTAGATACTATAAAAAACTAATAAAAACACATCGAAAAAGCCTCCATAAAGGTTTAAATTCAGTTGTGGGATATATCCCAAAACTGTATAGCTTTTATGGAGGCTTAATATTTGGAGGAATTTTAATGAATAACAAAACTTTTTATTATGCTCGTGTATCAAGCCGAGAGCAAAATCTTGACCGACAACTCGAAGCCTTTAAAAAGCTCGGTGCAGATGAACGTGAAATAATATGCGATAAAGAAAGTGGAAAGGATTTTAACAGAACCGGTTATCAGGCACTAAAAAATACAATGCTCAGGAGCGGCGATACAGTAATCGTAAAATCACTTGACCGACTTTCAAGAAACAAATCTGATATAAAAAATGAGTTGCAATATTTCAAGGATAATAATATACGTTTAAAGGTCATAGACCTTCCTACAACAATGATGGATTTACCCGAAGGTCAGGAATGGGTATTTGATATGGTTAATAATATTCTGATTGAGGTTCTCGGCACTATAGCAGAGCAAGAACGACAGACAATTCGCAAACGTCAGCGCGAGGGGATTGACGCTGCCAAAGCGAAGGGGAAACATTTGGGAAGACCAAAAGCTGTGAAGCCTGCTAATTGGGATGAGGTTGTTTTAGAATGGAAGAACGGCAAAATAACAGCACGCCAAGCAATGACTATGCTTGGCGTGAGTAAAAGTGTGTTTTATAGATGGGTATCTTCATCTTAAAATAAACTATTTAATTTATTTGATTCAATTACACGTTTCATTTGATTATCAAACAAATTACGATATTCCTTATAAAATTCATCATCAAAAAAATTCCATTTATAAAAATCCTCATTCCTTTGTTTGATTTGATTGGAATAATATATTTCTTTAAGTAGTTTATGAAGAATTGAATTTTTATCTGTGGTATGGGATACTACTTCTTTAAGATTTAAGTCAAATGGTATACTTTTAATGCAATTCTCTAAGCCATCTATGGTTTCGTTCAGATAGTATTCGTTGGACTCGAATATACTATCTTCACAACTGATTAGCTTTCGGATTATTTCCAGTTCGTTTTGCAAAGTATATTCCGGAAGCTCTCTCCTGATGTATTCAGACATCGAATAATTGATAGCACTGTAATAAAGAACATCGTCCGTAATTACACTGCTCCGTAATGCAAAGGAAACACACTGTTTGATTTTATCCAAACAGACCTCCTCTTTCATAATATCAGCAATCATTTCACGTATCAGAGATTTCATCACATCAGTTCGTGTATATACATCATCAAGTAACGAAAAACGACAAAGATTCAGAACTAAAACATCAAGTTTTGCACTGCCTCTTTCTTGAAGCGTTTCCAAATCTAAAGCGTTTTTTAGCCAGTATTCTCTGAATGCAGATAAAGCCATGTTGACAGAAAAATATTTATATTTGTATGGATCAATTTTGTCTTTCCCCATAAGTATATCAAAAGAAAGTTCGTCAATAAAACTCTTGAATTCATAATAGAAATTGATGATTTCACAAATCAGTTTAATATGATAAATACGTTCAAATATATACTCTTCTACATTTGTGAAGTTTGTTCCCTGTAAAAAATCATTTAAATTCTTTATATCATACGTCTTTGATAGGTCAGTAGGATTATTATAATATCGGCAAATAGAATAAGCCAGTATGTTGGCACCTATTTCGGGTAAAGTCTTAGAACGATGTGTTTCCATCCCCTGAAATATATCGCTAAAAGTATCCGATAAATATTGATTGCCGTTTAATATTATTCGTTTATAGCGGGCGATACTTGATTGTGCTGAATGTTCGGTTTTGAATTTAAACCGGCTAAAATTGTTCCTGATAAATGTATTTATTGTGGTCTTTCTTCCATACTTATATTTATAACTGCAGAAAAAAGAAACCATTGAATTTCTTAAATCCATTTCTCCGGATATAAAATCAGAACAATGATACTTTGGAGCGTTTTCGGTGAAATTATCAAAGGAAATGTCAATATCATCAAATTTAATCGCATACTTCATCATTGTTGGTTTTGTCATTATTATATCCAGTGGATCAAAACTTTTATCCCAAAAAAATTTTCGCATATTTTCTGCCTCCAAAAAAGTTGCATAACACTTGTGATTCACAAAAAGCTCGCATTATATTTGCATTATGTTGTGTTAGTTGTATTTTACGATAATAATACAAATTTAATCCCTATATTATATTATTATACATTGTATTACTTTAAAAATCAAGACTTTTTTGAGATAAATACATTTTATATTCGTGTATTTCGTGTATAGGAAAAACCTGTTAAATGTTTTATAATATAACCATAATAAGGAAAGGAGGTTCATAAGATGAACAAGAAAAAATTAAATAGAATCAGGAAAAAATGGAAGTCATCAGATATGTATGCAGGAAGCTTTTACGCAGAAATGCAGAGAGATGGATTTGTAGTTATTCACCGAGGGGATTGGAAGGATGTGTCAAATTCACTGTGTGATACAATCCGTTTTATCGAGGATTCAGATGAAAAGCAAATAGATTACATTCTATCGCTTGACAAATTGGTCGGAGAAATCACCTATCGCGAGGATTTAGAAGGTTGTGCGATTTATGCTCCCAAAATGCCTGATGAGTTCTCAGTATATGCTTTAGGTTGTAGTGAAGATATGCAACTGATGTTAGCAAATGTTGTAACTCATATTTCACAACAATATGGGATTTCACCATTTGTAATGACATTTTTTATGTGCAAAAATATAATGTCAGATTTAGAACAATCAATAATAAATCAATTTAAGGAGGATTTAGCATGTATTCACTAAGCATATTAACACATCCTTTAGTCAGTTCGTTGCGGTATCCACAATGGATTCGTAAATTTGTAAATATTGAATATGAGGAGCGCATGCTCCAAAGGCCTTATATAGGAAGCCAGCTTGATTATGATTTTAAGAATTGGAGAAAAGAAAGAGCAGTGGTTATCAAAGCTCCTACAGGAACAGGAAAGTCAAGGACTATTACGACGGAAATAATACCGTATGCAGTTAAGAAAGGTTTAAATGTTCTAATCATAGTTAATCGTAGTCCATTAAATATTTCATATAAAAAAGAAATTGCAAAAATAGTGGGCATGGAAAGTTGCTATACTGATGAGGGCTTACAGCATATATGTGAATTTGGAAACATATTTATTGTGAACTATCAGGGGTTAGAAAGTTTCATATCTAATCATAAGCATATTGATTTCTCGTATGTGATATGTGATGAATGTCATTATTTTCTCCAAGATGCGAGTTATACTGACTGTACCGGATATGCACTTGATATTATTCCAAAAGAATTCGCAAACGCAGTAAGAATATACATAAGTGCAACAATTGATGGAATATTACCATATATTACAAGAGCTGAATTAGGTGAGTGTTCTGTAGATGATAATGGGAACTGTTGGTACTATGATAGTAGAACCAGCAGATATTCTTCAATTAATTCTCTTATTCCCACTATTTATAGAATGGATTCAGATTATAGCAAAGTAGATTTACAGTTTTTTGAAAGTACAGAATATCTAACTGAATTTTTAAGGAATCAATCATCAAAGGTTATGTCTTTCTGTGATTCAAAAAAAGAATGTGCTAATTTTGCTGAATCGATGGGTGGAGGGTTAGTAATATATTCTGAATTTCTCCGGGAAAACCCTGAAGTATTAAGAGAACTTGTAAAAAAGGAGTCATTTGACGAAAAATGTATGTGTTCCACAACAGTTTTTTCAAATGGCAATAATATTTGTGACAAATCAGTGAAATCTGTTGTTATAACACTTACAGACCCCACAGAAATTGTTCAAATGGCAGGTCGCAGGAGGGTGGATTGTGCAGATGAAAATGATGGTTTTACATTATATATAAAAATTCCTGATTTAAAGAAAATTACGCAAAAAATTATGTATATAAGAAAACTTCAGGAAGAAATCAATAAATGTAAACAAAGCTATGTTTATCTTATGAATATCATAAAAGACGGAAACGATGACATGGCAAAAATAATTCGAGGAGTATTCAGAGTCAATCGTAAAACCCAAAAATATGAAATTAACTATTTGTGCGAAGATAAACTACACATGGATTTATATCATCTTGAGCACATATACGCACTCATTAATGAAGGTGGGAAAGAAGCGTATTGTGAGTTAATAGCAAAGATATTTGATAAAGAATTTGATAATGATATGATATTTGGTTCTTTTGAATTGAGAAAGGGAGAACTAAAAGATTTTATCAATGGATATGGATTTCCTTTAACTTATGGAGAATTTGAAGAATTTCGTGAAGATTTTCAGAAGGAAAGAATAAGACTTTTCGGAATATCCAAAGCTGATAATTTTGGTGCAGGTCGAAAGACTCCCGCATCTAAATCGATAAACAATAGGCTTGCAGAAATAGGGCTTGGAATCAAAATTGCAAGAAATGATAATCTTTACTATATTGAAAATACTATTGGAGAGGAAATTGAATGAAGGACATAGAGCTTATACTTGAAGCAATTTATTGTGTACTAAATCAAAAATAAGATTAGCATAATTTAGCGTAAAGGAGGTGCAGAGCATGGCTGAAATATTAAAAGCAGTGGCCTATGCAAGATTTTCAAGTGACTTGCAGAGAGAAGAAAGTATAGACGCTCAAATTCGTGCAATAAAGCAATTTGCAGAACAAAAAGGCTATGCTCTGCAAAAAGTACATGCAGACCGCGGTATTAGTGGAACCACAGATAAGCGACCTGAGTTTCAACATATGATAGACGATGCCAAAACGGCAACTTATCAGCTTAAAGATAAGCTATATGCTTTTACTTCCGAGGGAAAAGCCGGAATACAAACTGTATTGCGACCAAAACTTAGTTGAAGCAAAAAACAAGGACGTATTCTCTAAGTCAGAATTATTAAAAAAAATATCCAAGCAAACGCAGCGGCAAACTTGTACGGTACA
>CADBPJ010000304.1 GCA_902796445.1 uncultured Ruminococcus sp.
ACTTTGATTTCATCTGCCAACTTAAAAAACGCATCCTTGTCAATCTCATACCTGTTGCCGCCGATATTAAAAGTAACCTTTTCAGCTATATCAATATCAGCTTCCATATATTCAGAAAGTGTTACTTCAAGACCAATTGTGCTGCGTTCCTTTTCCGCATCAGCATATAAACCGTCATTAAGATATTCCTCAAATCTCATTGTCATATCATAATCGTCCGAACCGACCAACTTAAATTGCCCGTCATTTCTTGACTCTATTTCATATATGTAGAAATTGTTCTCATCAAAATATCCAAACAAATATTCCGTGTCTGACTTGAGTTCTAATGAACTATGACATCTTGAATAAGTTTCTTTAACTCCTATTTCAACATTACCCTTAATTTTCTCGGTAGGAATAACTTCAACTGTATCAATTATGGTATATGGAGCTGATGGAATATCTTTTGTTGTATAATTTGCGACAGTACCAAGAAAAACTTTTGCATTATCTTCATATAACAAGCCTTCAGGAACATCGCCTGCAAAGGCAGTAAGGCTTGTTGTTAAAAATACAATTATTAAAATTGAAAGTACAAAGAGTTTTCTCATCAAGCATACCCCCTTAATCTTTTTTTCGAAGCACAAATAGTATATTACATATTATAACACCAATTATAGAACCTATTGTAGCAGCAATTATGTCATTTATATCAACCATAGCACTGCCTATATTAAATAGTCGAAATGATAATTGTGCCACTTCTAAACCCAAAGCAATAAATATCGAAACAGCTACAACTTTTAATCCTTTTTGTTTCATTCCTTTCAAACAGAATCCACAAGGTATAAACAAACAAATATTGAGAACAAAGTCTTTTATAAAATAGAAGATTTCTATTATTTGAAAGTTCATCCCCGCATCCACTGCACCCTTGTAGTTCCTTATTAACTTTAATACAAAATCAAAAGGTATTATGTTGGTAAACATACCTATGCTTTCAACATCAAAGAAAATTACCCCAAAGGACAATTTGCAAGCAACAGTAATTAAAACAGTAACTATTAACCATATTGTGAATATACATTTATATACTTTCATTATTTTATCCTCTTAACTCAACAATGTTAATTAAAAAAGATTACTTATTAGTGACCGAACCCAACTATTTTCCACCCGGTGTTTTCAGATTCATATACCATATCGCATATCCAATACTGATTACCGTTAGAGATAGTTTCTTCTTTTTCGTATTCAATATCTAATGTTACAACAAACGATTTGTGAGTATCATCATTACGCTCATCATCAAAAGGCTTAATTTCTAAATTAGAAACAGATTTCACATTGTCAATTCGTCTTTCGCCATCTTCGATGAAGGTTTTATTTGTCAATGGCAAATTCAAACTATCGTTATACAGTTCTGTATTCAATATATTTGCAGTAAGTCCGCTAAACATACTTGTTTTTGAAATACATAAAGCTGCAGTTTCTTCATCCTTTTCGGATAAAGCCTTGAAATAAAGCTTTATAATATCTTCAGGTGCTTTGGTTTTTACACTTATTTCTTCTTTCAGTAATGGAGCTATATGTTCATCAAATGTTTTTTGTGTTATTTCTTTAAAATCTTTACCTGCTAAACTACAAGCAATTTCAACCTGATGTCTGCCGGAGCTTATATAAGCACCGATTATTTGATTTTCAAACTTTACGATAATTCCTCTTGCAGTATCAATAGGACCAAATTTTTCAGGCATTCTTTCACGAAGATGATATAGCTCAACCGTAACATCCTTGCCTGCATATAAACTCATATCAAGTCCTATATCTTTAGAAAGCTCATTGTTGTATAAATAGTAAAAGTCTTTTGCCGAAAATTCACCAAGCTCACCAAATCGCGGTAATGTTTCTGTGATTGAACTTATTTTGTAATTTATATTCCATCCGTGTTTTAATAAGAAAATTCTGTCAGTTTCATCAATAACATATATTGCATCTTCTCCGGCTTCTAACAATGAATCTAAAAATCTTGGAAATGACTCATTAGCTGAATACAACACATTGTCTATTTTTGCATAGGTCTTATTATATAGCGTATCCCAATATACATCAACTTCCATATATTTTTCATTAGGCTTTTCTTGACTCATAAAAACGACATTATATTTTCGTATCATTGTTCCGTTTAAGTCAGGTTCTTCACCCTCAAAAGGTCTTATTGAGCCAAGACCGCCGCCTTCGTGAAATACACTTTCAATATTTCCCCAAACGGTAATGCTGTCAGTTTGATTGAATCCGGCAAAATCAGATGTACGAGTTACGATTATGTCTGCAAATCTGTCTGCTTCTGTGTACTCTACATCACAATTAAGAGCTTCGCCCAAATATCTAAGCGGAATATAAGTATGACCATCAACAATTTGAGCCTTTGTATCCATTTTGATTTTTTCACCGTTTTTTATCATTTCATCGGAGCCGATTGCAAACTCGATTGTATCGCCATCTGTATCATAAGTTGATATTGTAACAACCTTTGCAGATTCGTGCCAAATTACTTTTTTTCCAAAAGCATTGCTTATAGCACGAACCGGAACTTGTGTCCTGTTGTTTCCATCTATAAACGGGAGTTCTGTTTTATCACAATATATTTTCGTTCCACCTACTGTAATATAAAGTCCGTGCTTTTCAGTATTGCGAACTACAATAACCTGCTTGCCATCATAAGCTGACACAGTAGCACTTGCCACCATAAGAGTAATCAATGATAATATAACTGTTATAATCTTTTTCATATTTTGTTCCTCCTTCGCTCAACATTGGATTTATACATTTCAAATTGAAGAACATAAACACTTGATTCTGTATCGTAAATACCAACTAAATCTTCGGTGATTTCTATTGATTCCTTATCATCAACAATGTAAATTCTTTCATCATTCTTTTTGTAAAATGCCCAATTTGAATATTTATCTCCATTTTCAGATAACCTCATATCCGCATTTTTTATTGACACTTCGGCACCGGGATAAACGATATATTCGTCATATTCCCAAGAATCAAACCCATCGCTTGCCGTTTGTTTTTTTGTTTCATGCACATTCGTTACTTCAACATCCAAGTTGTTATATGTAAATTGATGTGTTGTATCTTTACTCTTTGATTGTTGATTAACATAAGGCAAAGCAACATATCTTACTGATACAGTTGCATTATTTGCATCAATTACGGATAATTCAAAGTGAATATCTATCCTTGAATAATCTTTGCCATCTAACATTTTATCTATATTTTCTTTCTTCTGATAATCAAACGCTGCTTTCCAATCTTCGTAGTATGTATATTGGCTTTTTAGTTCTGACACATTTTTTACATTATCGAAATAGTCTTTGTTAGTCTGCACCATTCCGGGATATGTTGATTTTTCACCAAAGGTAAGCTCTAAATCCTTTCTTAAATGTGTTGCAAAATCATAAGCTGCTTGCAGGTCATAGTATTCGTATTCAAAACCTGCAACAACATCATTGTAGAGAATCATATTCATTACCTCAATGCCGTTTTCTTTGACATATTCGGTGTATGTTTCCTGATTCCCTGACACATCGGGAGTGACACATTTGAGGGCTTCCAAGTAATTCAATACGGTTTCTTTATCTGAACCGAGCAGTCCTAAATTATGACGGTAGTTGTCATATATAGTTTTCTTTATCCCTCTGCCTCTGCCAAATAAACTAAACTGCATATCGTACTTAACAAATTTATTTCCGTTAAACTCTCTTGCAACAGATCTTATTTCATATCCTATGCACTTATAATATCCGTTTCCATTTTGGTCACGATTTGTACCTATTGTGAAAATCGGCTCCTTAAAAGATTTACAACGGATATAATCTGTAATAGCCATTGCAGACCATATAAGGCATAGACCAACGATAGTTATAATAATATTCCTAATTGTTTTTTTCTTCATTTTCAGTACCTCCGTTGCTTTTTCTTGCATAATGTACTACAAATGCAATCTGAATAAGAAATGCGATTATAGTTTCAAATATGATAAGCTGATTCGGTAAAAAAGGCTTAAAGTAGTATTCCCATTTTGGTGTTTGAAAGTTCCATGCAAAAATGCAAGAGGAAGTAAAGCTTAATATGTTGCCGATAACTACTATCCACCAATTTTTTGTCTTTATGCACCCATAGCATAACACACTAAATGCGATTATCATAATTAAGTAAAACCACAATGTTCCGGTAGTCGCATCTTCATTCATTGCCAAGAATACAAATGGTATTAAATAGCAAAAGAGAAGGATACCTGCAATAATTTTCTTCATATTCAAATACCTCACTAATCTGCAATAACATTATCGTTTTTATCCATCTTATAAATAGAAAGTGCTTCTATTAGTTTCTGCTGATTTATCTCTGCATCGTTTGACAATACAACCCTTGCATATTCGTTAGGTTCAAATTCAGGACAACTACCTGCAGATACAACATCTGTTGACACTTTAACAATGGTGTTTTTAGAAATATTGCTATTGCCTGCATTAGAAACATTCAATAACAAATAGTCTTTATGAACTTCAACAACTTTTGCAGTAAAGTAGTATTGTACTTTCACAATGCTTTTCTTAACCAATTCATAAGCTTCTTCGATGGCTTCTTCATCCGTAAAATGATACATCTGAATATCTACAAGCTTTTTATGCAATTCTTCCGTCATATTGATAGAGTTAATCGAATCATATCCCGTTGCTTGCTCTATCATACCAACTAATCCGCCTAATTTATGATTATCTTTGTATGAGGTTAATGAAAAAATCTCATGAGCCATATTGCCCGTCTTTGTAATTCTTGTATTATAGAGCCGAATTCCCTCATCAGACATATCCGGATTCATGTGAATTGTCGTTAAATCTGAGACCATCTGCGAAAAATTATACTGAAAAATTTGGTCGATGTTGTTTTGCATCCAATCCTTTTCATTTTTCAGATTTATGTAATTTACAATTAAAACTATTGCACATATTGATGCAAGTATAATAGCAATAATTTTTGATTTCTTCCGCACATTAACCCCTCCTTATATGTAAATATTATATCAGATAATGGCTTTTCTTTCAATCGGCATAGCAAATGAAAATACCTATCGTAATTGTTGCTACTTGAATAAAATGCTTTTATAAGCAAATTGACACCCTTAACAATTAAAGGGTGCCAATTTTATATTTATCCTATTTTGTACCCTTTAGAAACAAGCTCGGTAACTTTCTGCATACCGATTTCTTTGTTTTCAAAGAATATTTGTTTTGCATTTGGTGATTCCTTAATTGTTATAACTTTTTTATTCTCGTTTATCCATACGGACCAAGCTGCTGAAATATTTTGCATATTCATAATTTGTCATTTCTCTCATTAGTATTATATTTTACCTTCAAATGTTACCTCTTTAATCTCATTTCTGATTATGTCTGTATCAAGAGCGAAATAATAATCGTGATGTCCGTTGCCTCTTCCCATACCAACAGCCTTTATTGTAATAGGATCGCCGTTAATTGATATAGAGAAGTGTTCATTCGCTAAATCCGCATTGTCTTTTACTTCTGAACCATCATATAAATTAGTAACCACACTACTGCACATACCACTAAATTCATCATCAGCTATCAAGTGATGAGCAATCATTGAAATACCCAAGTATAAACCGCCATAATATTCGTCATAGCCAATTTTTACCCAAGAAAGATGATTAAGGTTTTCACCGTCTAATATATACTCACCATCACTATTTTGAGTTGCAACACCTGATACATACTTTATGCCACTATTTCGGTCAAAAACTTCTTCGCCATTTTCTGATTTTTGATAGTGTTCGCTATTGTCATTGAAGTTTGAATAAACAAAGGAGTTTTCCCATTCTTTTTCATCTTCTGCATCTTCGATATTTGTTGTCAGAAGTCTGTCAATAGCAGTTAATAACTCTGCTCTCGTCATATATCCATAGGGGTTGAAGCATCCTTCTGTATCGCCCTTCATTATATCAAGTTTGTATGAAAGCCATGTATATCTGTTCATTCGTTGCACATTCTGAGGAATTCCGGTTCCGGGTATAGCCATTAAATTAGTATATTCGGCATCCTTGAACACTTCTTGTACCTGAGCGTTTATTTCCTGAATTGTCAAATCATCAATTACAATGTTTTCTTTCGAAAGCTTTATTTCCACTAATGCTTCAGCAACATGCATACGAATTGCATTGATACCCGGTAAAAAATTATTTTTTCCTTGATGCTCACTATATGGAATATTAGATTCATATAGTGTGGGAAGGGAATATATCGGAATATATTTATCAGCCTTTTTTAAATATGGGTAAAACCAATCATTTTCTGATACATCTATATAAGATGCAATTTCATTGTCAGGCAAGTCAAACGCTGAAGCAAGTATTTTAGAAAGCTCAGCTCTTGTCACGGTATTATCAGGCTTGAATGTACCATCAGGATACCCCGAAATAATGCCTTTCTCTTTCCATTTATTAATTGTATTTTCTGCCCAATGTCCACTTATATCAGTAAAGTTCCTGTTTTGAGTTTCTGCAGCAGAAACATTTATCACAGTAGTGCATAGAACCGAAAGCACTAACAACATAGCAAACAATTTTTTCAATAAAATCACTCCTTTGGATTGTTTAATTAAGTTGGTTTATTTTTCTTCTAAGATTGTTCTGAAGGTTTCAAGTTCAACACCGTTTTTACCGTCCATAATAATAAATTCTGCCGTATTTTCGCTAAAATCAAATCCCGACATCCTCATAAGTGGTACATCAAGAGAATTAACAAGCATAACCGCAACGGTTGCTCTTGTAACATCATCGGGACCTTCTAAATATAAATCTTTAAACAAACCAAGTCTGCTTCCGGTCATCATATATCCATGTGGGAATCCGCCCTGTTGCTCTGCCATTTCTTTATAACCCAAAAGTGTAACAAGCATTTTGGTAAAATCCTGAACAGTTACATTTTTATCAGGTTCAAATGTTGTTTCACTTGTACCTTCTACCAACGCGTTTTCGTGTGCGAAGGTTATTTCTTTAGCTGCCCAATGATTTCCAACATCATCGAAAGTAGGTCTATATAGATAATCTTTCAAAATATCGTTGTAGTTTGCATTCATTCTTGTGATTAAAGCAGTTGCTTCAGCTCTTGTGATAATGTCAAACAATCTTAAATTTCCGTCAGGATCACCTTTTAAGATCCCATAATTACTGAGTTCTGTTTTTGCTTTTATTACATTATAACCCGGTTCTCCGCCACCAAGAGGTGTATTGACCTTCATTTCCTTTAAACTTTCAGGTTCTTTTCTTTGTAAATTATCCTCGCTGTTTGCAATATGATAAGATAATTTTCCACTTAAATTTTTTGTTCCTAAAGAGGTTGCCTTAATTATATATGTATCTTTATCGAAATTCCCTTCACCATATATGGCAATTGTTTTTTTAGATTCAATTTCTTCTTTATGAAGGGTTCTTGCACCTTTGTTAATTTGTATTTTTAATTTTTCATCACTATGATTGTAAACATATAATTCCCAATACTGTCCTTCATTTAAATCTAATGAAAATTCAAGTTCCTTTGCATCTTCCAAGTATTCTGTCACAAATGCACCGAAAGATACATCTGCAGCAAATACACTAATGCTCGAAAGCATCATAATTCCTACTAAAACTAATGATAATAATTTCTTCATACCACTCATCCTTTCACAAATTAACTAATACTTAATTTTCGGAATATGTAATCTTACAAGTTTGCATAACCTTATTTATCATACAGTCAATATATTCATACGGAACATAAGTTTTATCGCCTATTAACATAGGAGCACGATTCATTTCTTTTTTATTTGAAATATTAAATTTCTGCTGATAAAGTTCTTCTTTGCCCGGATTTAAAACATACTCAGCTTTATCAATTTCAATGCCATAATGATAAGCCAAATCTTTATTATCAGCTTTTTCGATTGCCATTATTTCTATCTTTCCGTTATCCCAATTTATGTAGCTATCCTTGTTATCTACAATTTCTAATTTTTCAAACAACTCTCTCAAGGGAAGATAAACTTCTTCGTGTATAACTGCAGGTTTATTTTCTAATTCTATTAAAACCCCATTGTTGTATATATCAATTTGTCGAGAGAAAATATCATCAGGGAAACGCATATTCTTGAAAGCTTCCAAGTTGTCAGAAAGCATATAGCTGAATGTACCGCTAAGATTACTTTCGCCTAATGATTTTATGACAAATTTATATTTTCCGGCTTTGAGTTTTTTTGCACCATCAGTTGGGAATGTTCCACCCGATATTGTAGGTGAAAATACAGATTTAGGTATTACTTCACTATTTTCACCTATCTGTTCAACCGATATATCATTTCCGGAAGTGTTTTTCAGATATGTAGCATAATGCATATCGTTTTCTAATACAACTTCAACGATTTGTTCTTTCGTATCTTTCAATTCAATATGCACCCATTTACCAATGTTTTGTTCGCCGTCTATCGCTAAAACACTTATGCTTGAAAGTAGCATAATTCCTATTAACACTAACGATAATATCTTTTTCATCAATCTCACCCTTTCATTTTTTGTTGTCTGTTCTCAAGTGCCATTCTTAATGTCTTTAGCGGTGTATCATCATAAGCACCATTCATTATTTTGAAGTTTCTGTTTGCTCTGTCATAAACCTCAACTATCGGTACATCAAGGGCATTATATACGATTTCAAAAAGTTCACCTCTTGTAATCGGTGCGGAATAATCAGGTACAAATGCTCTAAATAATTCCAAATCCTGCAATGCTACTGTTTTATACCCATCAGGGAATCCGCCTAAATCTTCTGCGAACAAACCATAACCTAACATTTCAACAATCATTTTAAAGCTTTCTGAATATGTGATGTTATTATATGGTTTGAAAGTTGGATGATATAGATCATCACCATATCCCTTAATAAGTCCAAATTGTCTTGCAGTTTCTATATAACCGAATGCCCAAAAATTTGCATCAACATCAGAAAAATACGGTGCAACACTTGTTGGAGCAGGAGCTGCATTTAATGCCTTACAAATAACCTTTATAAATTCTGCTCTTGTTATGTTTTCATCCAATCGTAAATTACCATCAGGATCGCCTTCAACTATCCCAAGTTCAATCAGATTTTTAACTTTTCCTTCAAGATACGCATTAGCAGCAATTTCTTCCAAAGGTCCTTCTGTCACAACATAATGACCATAACATCTTGTTGATGTTGGGTTAGAAGTAGATATTTCAAAATAAAAAGGTGTTGGTGTGCAGAAAACAAGTTGTTTTACATCAGCCGAAGCTAATGAGCCTTTATTGTCAGAGGTAAAAGAATATACCATTGGTAAGCCATTGGCATCTTTTATTATTATACCGTTTTCCTTGTTCTTTACTGTAAATGTTACTGTACCTTGTACTCCGTTTGTATCAACTTCGCATACATTCAAGTAGCAGGAATTAGTTGTAGTTTTAAAATATCTGTTAGAAATCCCTATGCCTTTCTCTGATGATGCTCCATTCATATAATCAACATATGTACTGTTAGTCAAATCCATCATCTCAAATGGCATTTCGCCGTTTTCAGTTGTGTTATATTCAACAGCTAAAACATTTACACTGCATAATGATGCTATAAGTCCTAGTATTAAAATTAAACTTAAAATTTTTTTCATCAATCTCATCCTTTCTCATTTTCATTTTTATTTGATGTAGCGAATACACCGCAACCAATGTTATATAAAACCAATGCAATGCCCGTCTGCCATTCAGGGAGTATCATATATTCATTTGTTAATCCTGAGTAGATGAAGAATATACCAATACATACACCCGGAATTGCTGCCCACCATTTATTTTTTGCAAGCAGTATTCCTGACACAATCATCAATGCAAGAATGAACCACCCGTGCGGCTCGATTGAGCCTGCGTTTTCAACAATCAGCAACAGATACACTAAACCAAAAACTATCGCCGGGAGAAAATAAAATATTTTCTTCATTATTTGTCACCCTTTCTCTTTTTTCTTATCATGAGAACAATTAGTGTTATGAGCACTACGAAGATAATTACATAAGCGATTATGAGGATTCCATCAGGATCACCCAAAAAAGAAAATATTCTATCATTTTGTGCCTCAGGGAGATATTCACTTTTCATAATGTTATGCAACCTCCTTTATTCCTGATAAACATTGAAATATTGTGAGTCCTCAACTGTTCCATATTCAAATTCAAATCTGAAGAACAGATGTCCTCGTGTTGCATCTGACGGCAACGAAATTTCCATATTAAGAGCTTCTGCCATAGAATGATACGAATATGGTAGTTCAATTTTAGCAATTTCTTTTGCCATTTTATCCATTTCTGTTCCTGTCGGAGTAAAAATAGCAGTTACAGATATTGGTTTTTCATAATGAAAACTTGGAAACGGGAATAATGCAACAACCTTTTCAGGGAATTTATACCAACCATCATCTTGTTTTACTACGGGTGTCTTTTCAATACTTGGCACATAAAAGAATATTTCCTTTTCTGCTTCGTTCTCAAAGGCTTCTACAACCCAAACGCCATTATCAGTTTTATCTATTGGTCTTACTAATTCCAAGTTATATGTAGTTCCGTCTAATTCAAACTTCACGCTACATCTTTCGGAATCACCCGCAAGTTCAACTATTTTTCCGTTTTCTGCATCCTTGTTTGTCTTATATCCCACAAAAGCTTTTACTACCAATTCGGGAACCGTTCGCCAATTCATGTGACCTTCATTAACTAAATTCTGAAGTTTTTGAACATCACTTAATGTCATCTGTTCTGCTTTAAATAAAACTTCTTCATCCTCGTTATTTTGTGTTATGTATTTATTATACAATCGCACCATAGTTGCAACGGCTTGTTCTACGGTGTATAGCCCTTTGGGATGAAATTCGTAGTCATTAACACCTTCCATAACTTTCATATCACGCATATACTTTATGGCTTCAAGTGCCCAATCAGAAGCTTTATCTTCATCCCAATAATAAACAACTTCAGATCGCACCACACCAAGACCTATACCCATAATCTTTGACATTCTATAAAGAATCGTTGCTGCTTCTTCACGAGTAATAAAATCGCTTGGTGCAAATGTAACACCTGTTTTGTGTTGTTCTTTGCCCAAAATAACTCCTGACTTATATAGTTTAAGCACATTTATATTGTTTGTATCTTTTATTCCAAGAGGTCTTTGCGGATTTTCTGTAGGAAGTATAACTCCGGCAGATTCTATCATTTTAACTGCTATATTACAAAAATCCTCACGGCAGATTGATGAAGGGAAGTTCCAACTATTATCAGCACTTATGATTCCAAATTTTACTGCATCTGCAATAATATTTGTTGCCCATTCACTACTGTTAATGCATTTATAAAGATTATAATAGTATCCAAGGCATCCCCTAACTTCGGTATCATCTATTGCTTCGTATTTTGTATTGTTTATTTCCATCCCGGTAGAACAAGTATAATGAATAGAACTATTATCATGGAGTCCAAACATTACACTATAACTCCATCCGCCACGACCGCCGCCAACAGTATCTTTATACTCTTTCAGTTCAATAGTGTTTATATGATTTAAAACATCTTCTATAATATGTGATGATGAAATAATCACACCTTCACCCGTTGAACCGCTTCGGATAGATATTTCTGCTATATCAGAAAGTTCTATCTTTGCCAACTCTTTAAAGGTAATGGTGAGTTCCTGAACATCCGCAGCATAAGTTATAAGCTGACTAAATGCCATTGTAGCAATCAACAAAATGCTTATTATCTTTTTCATAATCTCAAACCTCCAAATTTGTAATAAAATCAATTAACATTGTTCCTTTGAACTTTAAAGTGCCTTTTTGATTTATTGTATATCCGTTGTACGAATACTCTGACACATAAAAGCTAAGCTTTTTATCTCCGGCAAGGAATGTCACAACATAACAATCTTCGTCACGAAAATTTTCAGCTTTTCTTGCAAGTCTGCTTTGATAATACTGTTTGTTTATTACTTTTGCTTCGATTTCTTTTTCGTTCCCGTATTTATTCAAAATGATGCGTAAGAGAAGTCCAACCGTAATTACAATTCCTACAAATAGGAAGATAGTATTGATAGAATCGCCTATACTCATAACATCACTCCGTTCGTTTTTTATTTGCTAAAGTATATCATATAATGATATAAATTTTATTTTTATTGCATAAAATGCACCTTTCTTTGTAAAATTGGTAAAAAAATAAATGCCGAACCCAAAGCTCGGCACTTATCTCATTAACAATTAAAAATTATAAAGGATAATACAAATTTATTATCTGATTGGTCTATTTTAAGTACATGATTATATTTTGAAAGTGCTTGCTTAATGTTATCAAGACCAAAACCGTGATTTTCTTTATCATCCTTTGTTGTTTGCAAGTCTGTTGTATTTAAAGCTGCGGTATTTGTGATTTTACAAATCAACTGACAATCATCGTAGATTGCAGAAACATTTATCATTCTTTGATTTTCAAGTTTCTCGCAGGCCTCAATAGCATTGTCAAGGCTATTTCCAAAAATCACACATAAATCAACTGCATCCACATTTAACTTTTCAGGTATTTGAATTTGTATAGTGAATTCGATATTTTTGCTTTCTGCCAATGCTTTCTTTGTACTTATGATAGCATCAAATGCGGTATTTCCGGTATCAACAATCTCTGTATTTTCTAAATCACTATTTATTTTCTCTATGTATGTCAATCCATATTGGTTTTGATTATTAGCAAAAAAGTATTTGAGAGCAGTAAAGTGATGGGAACTATCGTGCCTGAATTTCTTTATCTGCTTTTGCATAACAAGAATTTCGTCAATATGTTTTGATTGAGCACCGATTTGTTGTTCGTAGTTTTGCTTTTGTATTTCAAATTTTAAAGAACGCTCATATTGTTTATTTGTTTTTACGAAGAAGCAGTAAGCAAAAACATTAGCCATAACAATAGAAGTCATTCCCAACAACAAATATATACGAATTTCAGGATTATCAAAAGCCGGGACCATCAGTTGTGTTATAGACATAACCGACAGTAGCGGAATCAATATCAACACAACCAAGCTATGATTGTCGATAGAAGATATATATTTATATCGGAGCATTAACCTTGTTGTGAGTAACAGTATAACTTTGGTAGCTAAAACAGTAATTACTCTTGTTGAATTGAATACTGTAATCATCAAATACGGATCATACCCAATGACGATACATACAAATAGATTTGTAACTACGGCTATGAGCATAACTTGAACTTGCGTGAGTGCGGCAGCCCAAAGCTTTAGCAATACTTTTCCTTTAAAAAAAATCAGAGCATATATAAAATAAATCAGTATAGGTATATATGTTGCAAAAGTTTCAAAGAAAGTAATATAATTTATTATACATACTTCAACAAATCCCAAAAACCAAGTACATAAAAAACCTATTTTCCCGTACTTTACATTATCTTTAAACCCTAAATACCTTGTTATGAATTCAGTACAGATAAATATTTCTATTAAATTTATTGCTAATTCAAAAGATAATTCAATCATAAAATCAATCTCACTTATTAAAAATAATAAACGATAAAACAAATTCATTGTCAGCGTGTTCTATCTTCACTAC
>CADBPJ010000305.1 GCA_902796445.1 uncultured Ruminococcus sp.
CAGGTATAACAAAATCTTCAGCCTCAATAAGGCCAAGTATCGCACTAATAGAATATTGCATTAAAGTAAACTTTTCACCTGTCATAGTTTCTTCTCCTCTCACATATTATTTGTATCAATTTCTTTCAATCTTTCTAACCATTTTTTAATGCTGCCATCCTTGAATAAACCGAGCAAAGCTCCGTCGCAGAATCGTTCTGCACGAATAGCACCCATAATCAATGCCATAACGCATTGACCATCCAAAGAGGAAACATCAGCTTCGCTCATAGATTTTGAACCCCATTCAAGCCCGTTCTTTTCTAAAATTTCACCATAACGGGTTAGTCCAAAATCTTTATTTTTTTCTTCAAAATCATACACATCCTTAATGAAGTTATGTACCATTTCGGAGTAATTAACAAAAGGCATCTGAATAGGATGTTCAGGGGTTCCGTCATTTTCCCGGTCTATAATCCAAGTTCCAATATTATCATCTTCTAACAGAGGAAGATACTTGATTAAGCTTTCAAATTTATTCATTTTCGTTCTCCTTGATTTTAGATATGACAAGCAATTATAACTTAAAACCATAAAATTTTAGTTCAAATCAAAACATTAAACCTTTAGACGGCACAGAAGCTTCTTTGAATGCATTTTTGATAGTTTTTGCAGTTGCTTCACCATTTCTACGAACATAGTCAATGATTTCTTGACATTTAACTATAGCAGAAGGTTTAACTCTTATACCTACAGCAGTTCCTTTTAATTGTGTTGTATACATAGCTGTATTATTGGGATATATTCTCATACAATCCTCACCGCTTACAAATGTAAACCATCCATTTGTTGCTTTGCATATTTCACTTATCATATAAAGCCCGTATCCTGAGTTAGCCCATACATCATCCCTTCGTTGTCCTCTTGCAGGATCAAATGCAACAGAAACACCAGGTTTAATCGCCCAACGTAAAGCCTCTTCGTTATTTGTTATATAAGCATTATGTGATCGATTTGATTTTAAACTTTCAAATATACCCATTCCTTCATCCAAAATAGCAATTTCGGCAAGGTCTTTATGGTGCCAATATTGACCGCATATCCATACATCTTCCGTACCGGAATGTTCGGGTACATTTCTAATTGCTTCACGAATAAGATATTGGAGAAGTTTTTTAAGTTCTACATTACCTTGAGCAAGAACTTCTGCCAACTCAGAACTTTTTCGTTCAATCAAATCACCACGATCAATAATTTCGCCATTTTCAAAACAAGCACGATGAATTTCGCCGATATTGAGTTTTGTTATAGGAATATATGATGTACTTCCCAGGGCTTCGCCGGGAGCCTTGCCCTGAACAAAACCTGATGCTTGAAAAAATCCCATATGACAGGCATAATTATAATGTGGATTTTCTTCATATCTTAACTGAATATCCCATGGATCAAGATTCCTTTTATTACAAAACTGCCTTATTGCCGCAGATGTCAAAAGCATAGGCAATGGCTCATAATTATTTACAGAAGATACATCAAAAAAGTATGTATTATCCGATTCACAATCATGCAAAGTTTTGCAAAAAGTTACCGCATTTGATGTTGATAATTTAGGTATATCTATTTTCATTACAACACATTCCTTATAGTATCCTTTTTGATGTTAATTCACATTTTTCTTCGCAATCGTCCAACATCATTTGATATGCAGGTATTTTGAAAATTTGGCAAATGTGAACTAATTGTTTTTTGTTGCCTTCAAAGCAATTTTTGCCAATATATATTTCTTTTGGTATGGCATCGGTGTATGGTGCGCCTTTAGCATTCGAAGCTATGGAACATCTGAATTCTTTTTCATAACTCCATTGATCAAGTTTTAAATTGTACAATAATTGCGGAACTAGAATCATTGTCAAATCGTTAATTATGGTTTGTTTCTCTCCAATAGCGATATTGCTATCAATTGCGGCACATATTTGTTCTGATTGTTTACGAACTAAACTAGTAATATCCAATCGTTCGGCTATATATTGTACAGGGAACGTACATCCCTTTAACTGTGCGTTGGCATTCATGTCGTAAGAAACACAAAAACCTGAATGATTATTACTATAATGAGCCCACATAGGCATAGATTGAACACCATTTTCAGTTAACGCAGTCCCTCTTATGTATGTAGTAAAATCGTCTATAACTTTTCCACCGTGCGGCTTCAAGCGTTCAATATCCGCTAATTTTGCCGAATCATAAAAGAAACATTTACTATCATAGGGATCGTTAAATTTTTTGATTTCAGACATGAAAATCTTACCTGCTTTTAAAGTTTGAAACTTTTTCTCATTTAGCTCTTCATTATCTGACAGAGAGTAATATTTATATAGAACATTAGGTATATGCATTTGTGCAACACGCCAAATAGTTTTGAAAACTTCACTTTGCACAATTGGGTTATCTGCCATATTTAAAATATAGATTGCCTTCAAATAATCCATTGGACAATCTTTGTGCCATTGATCCCAATTCCAGTTGTTTTCATCAATGGGTGTTATAGTTAAATCATAGTGCAAATCTTCAATTTTCATATTTACCACCTCTTATATAAAGATAGTGTTATTCATACAATGTTGTTTTTTCTATTCTATAAATCTTCGAATTCTTGAGTCAATGTTCTACCCTTAAAATGAACTTCTATCTTTGAAAGAATCTTTGCTGGATCCATATCCTTATGATCACTTGTAAGCTGTCCTTTTTCAGGTTTAATGAAGAATTGCGCTTTTTCATTAGAATCCTTATGACCTACATAAACTACAATGATCGTGTCACCATCTTTATCTGTTTTGACATTGGTGGTAATCCAGTAGCCAGATTCATCCTTAACTTTTTCCTTAATTTCATGTACATACCAGTCATCCAAGCGAACCAGTTTGGCATCTTTAAATTCAGGAATATTCAACATTCTTAAACATTTGCTTTTCAATTCTCTATTGTTATCAATTTCGATGCTTTTATTACATTTTGGGCAACGATATATTGTGGCGAAACCATAATCAGTATTTTCAATTTCCAATTCGATTTCCGGGTGCGAAGTGCAATGAAAATGTATGCCATCCTGATTACAACTATAGTATGTTCTCCAATTTCTTTCTGCTGTGCTGAAATTAGTACAATTGCCAAATGTCAAATCGTCACCATCAAAGAGAGAACATTTTCTAAATGAAATATCATCGTTTAAACGAAAAATTGTTTTATCTGTCATTACTTATACCTCTCTGAATTATTTAAACTTTTTGCTTGTGTAACATGGTTTATTCATTGCACTCTTTCTCTTTATTCCATTTCAAGTCATAAAGCCAATTTTGATTTACACGAACTATGTGCTCATCTTCTTTTTTGTATTCCTCATAAAATGACTGACTAAAATGAGGTGTAGAACAATATGTGCCTTTTTTTATGCATTCACACAAAGGGAAGAAGCTGCGATCGTGCTCTATGGCATTTTCGTCTTCAAATTGAAGATATTCTTTTGTATCGCAAATCAGTAAA
>CADBPJ010000306.1 GCA_902796445.1 uncultured Ruminococcus sp.
CAATTTTTAATCCTCAGAATAAAACTCTTTCATATCATCAAGTCTTAAACACGCAAGCCTGCCTTTTTCCATATAGAACGGAGGCGGAACAGGAAACCCGCTGCCACAGTCAATACCTATTGCATTTTCGCCATACCATATACATAGCGGATTGGTGCTTTTAAATTTTCTTGTAGGTGTATGACCGAAAATTATGGTATATCCATCAGGAATTGCATCACCCTCTTTCCATTTGTGCCATACAGCAAATTCGGTTTCGGATTCATACTTACTCCCATACTCTGCGAAATTTTCAACGGGTGAGCCGTGAACTAACCTGTACTTTATCCCATTAACCTCAATATCAATATTAAGCGGTAAAGAATGAAGATAATCAAAAATTTCTCTTTGCTCAGTCTTTGGAAGTTTTGCCAAAATCTCAAAAGTGTCTAAGCCGTAGTTATCATACCACCTATCTTGTGCCTCAAATACTCGTACCAAATCAGATGTTGATTTATCAAAATCAGCAGCTTCAAGCATCATATACTCGTGATTCCCTAAAAGTATTTTAACATTAGACATTTTCATGACTTCTTGTAAAAGCTCAATTCCATAAGGATGTTGGTCAATTACATCTCCGAGAATATATAAAGTATCCTCTTTGGCAAGTTGAATTTACTCCAAAACAGAATGAAATGCCTTGGAATTACCATGAATATCGGACATAACATAAATCATTGTATTACACTCCTAACAAAATTTTTTGCTATTGTAGCGTAGATAGAATAAAAAATCAAGTTGTTTTGATGCTAAAAAATGAAATAATCTAATTTCTATGAAAAAGTCAATCTTTATCTGGACTTACTCCGTCTTCTGTGGTATTGTTTGTATTGCCAAAGGAGGTGAAAGGAATGGCACATATAACACTACGAGATATTTATTGGGATGAATACGGAGTAGGCGGAATGGCTGTTGGTGATTTGGTACGAGCGATACAAAAAGGCTTACCAAACAAAAACATAAAGAATTCTATGAAATGGCACTTATACAACATACAATTCTAACCATTAAACATATATTAAATGAGGGCAACTCGCTATCGGATATCGATATTGAGTTGCCCTCGTTCTATGAGTAAAATCAAAAGCGCAAATTATTGACATCGCCTATAAAAATTGGTATGTGGTATATAATATAACAGAAGCCTTGCATGGCAAGTCTTGGACTATGTCCTTGCTCGTATAAACGAGCACCGCTATATTGACGGCTTCGCAAAAATGTCCTTGCAAGCAAAAATTTTTGCTCATGGTAAAATATATATCAAAAAGGAGATGTTGAGAATGAAGAAAATTACAAACGAACTTATACAAAATTTTAAAACATATTTAGTTGAAGAAGAAAAATCCGATTCCACTATCGAGAAATATATTCGGGATATAACAGTATTTATGAATTGGCTGGAAAATGACGAGATTACAAAATGCAGAGTGTTGGAGTACAAAAAGGAGCTTATGGATAATTATGCATCTACAAGTGTAAATTCTATTCTATCATCATTAAATAGTTTCTTTGCCTACAACGAATGGCACGATTGTAAAGTAAAAACCTTAAAAATTCAAAAACAGATATTTGCAAATAAGGACAAAGAACTCACCAAAGCAGAATATGAAAGGTTATTAAAAGCGGCGCAGAGCAAAAATAACAAAAGACTCTATTACCTTATGCAAACAATATGTTCATCAGGTCTACGCGTGTCAGAATTAAAGTATGTTGATGTAAATGCTGTAAGATCAGGACAAGCACTTATTAATTGCAAAGGCAAAATGCGGATAGTGCTACTTCCAAAAGAACTTTGTAAAATGCTCAAAGGATATATTAAAGAGCAAGGTATAAAAGAAGGTCCAGTATTTGTAAGCAGAAACGGGAAACCGCTTGACAGGTCGAATATATGGAAAATGCTTAAAGGCTTGTGTGAAAATGCAGGAGTGTCCAAAGATAAAGTGTTTCCGCATAACTTAAGACATTTGTTCGCAAGAACATACTACTCACTGCAAAAAGATATAGTTCGCCTTGCAGACATCCTCGGTCATTCCAGTGTAAATACTACTCGCATATACACTATGGAATCAGGAACAGTCCACAGAATGCACATAGAAAAACTCGGACTTCTGCGATGCTAAATAAAAAACAACATAATTCACATTATGTGGTAAAAACAGGCACATACATATACCTTACACGAAAATATTGTAACACCAAAACCTCGATTTGTCAATGATTTACGCACAATTTGATGAATTTAGTCGATTTGAACAATATAAATGAAACACAAATAGACCAATGGCACTAAAAGATATTCCATTGGTCTAAGAATCGTTGTAAAAATGCGAATCTTAAACTTATGCAAGTTTCACTACACTGTTTTACATTGTTTTATTATATCATCAATACCACATAATGTGAATTATGTGGTAAGTGCATCTTTTTTTAGATGACAAAAGAGCAAACGATCGGAAATTTCTAAAAGAAG
Organism: uncultured Ruminococcus sp.; assembly: GCA_902796445.1. Lineage (GTDB taxonomy): Bacteria > Bacillota > Clostridia > UBA1381 > UBA1381 > Ornithomonoglobus. The sequence goes on from CADBPJ010000306.1 coordinate 2,510, forward strand.
TGATATTTGATATATAGTGAGAAAGAAAAGGCTCAACATGTTGCACTATTTTTGTTTGTGGGGTAATGAGGGGTTTTCGGAAGAAAAACTAATGTTTATAAGGGTATTAAAAAGTTAAATTAGAAAAGGGTAAATAATATGTTTTGCTCACTTTGGTTAGATAGCGGATAGTACCGCTGTTTTGGATATAAATTATGTACAAATTATTTTAGGAGGATTATTTAATGAACACAAAAGTGATTAAGACAAACAAAATGTTATCGTTGTTATTGACAATAACAATGATAGCAACAATGGTTTTGCCGATGTCTGTATTTGCAGCGACAGAGCCGACAATTACAACTGATCTTAATACAAAGAGACTTGTAATTGATGAAACAATGGAATTTACAGTTACAACAGAAAAAAATGATGGTACGCAAATTGTAAAAGGAAAGTTTGAAGTAACTGCTAATGTCGGGGATTTTAAATTAGAGTATGAGGAATCATCAACCCCCGAAGAAGATTGGCATGTTATTCCAAATGTTGACGAAACACCATTAGTAACAGGTACTTTTGGCCCTTCGACAGGTTTTCCGGTTATGAATGCAACATCGAAGTTCAGAGTTACATTTAACACGCCCGGTACTTATGACATTAAGGTAAGCTTAGTTGATGTATCAACATCAGCGTATGTGTGCTTTAAAGATATTCAGGTTACAGTATTAGATTATGCGGATTACAGTGATTTGAATACAGCTATTGCGACTGCGAATGCTCTTAATGAGGATGACTATACAGCAACAAGCTATGCAGAGTTAAAAACTGCGGTTGAAACGGCAGAAGCTTTTGTTGCACAGCCGAAAGTTGCATCGGACGAGCAGGCTACGGTTGATACATATACTGACGCAATCGTAAATAAAAAAAATGCGTTGGTTAAAATGAAAACTGTTGACTTTACAGCGGTAGCTGTAGCAGATGATGCAAGTGTAAACTATGCGAAAGCGACAAAAATTGTAATGATTTTTGCAGAGCCTATTGCTGATGGAGCAGATATTCTTTCAAATCTTTCAATTAAGGATAAGATTCAGTCAGCAGCTTGGAGAGATACATCAAATACTGTGTATGAATTAGTTCTGAAAAGTGATGCGAATTTGAATAACGGAACAAAAATTACATATACAACAAACGATTCTATAAAAACAAAAACAGGATATGTATTAAATACTGTTTCAGATATTGAGGTAATTGGAAACTTAGAAGAAGCATCTGCAATGGTTACAGCCACAAAGATGGCTGCAACAATTGTTAAGGCTTCTGACAAACCCGGCGTAGTTGCAGGCGATAAGATTGTATTTGTATTTAACGCACCAATCAAAGATAATCCGGCAACAATTACCATTGACGGTAAAACAGCAAATGCAGTTACAGGAACGGCTAATACAGTATACGAATTAACTTTAACAGGTACTGAAAACTATACAGATGCTTCTACATTTGATTATGGCTCAATTACAGACGTTCCATTAAATGGTACATTTGGCACAGCAGTTGCACCGAGAGCTATGAGGGCATATGCTATTGATAACGATGGAACTGAACTCGTGTACAATAATGTTGATGGCACTGTTTACAAAGATCAGATTGTTGTTGTATTTGATACTCCCACAAATAAGGCGAATGATATTTCAAAGATTAGTGTTGTAGGTACAGGTTATACAGCTTCTTTGGGAACAAAAGCAGAACTTAACTGGGAAGACGATGGTACAAAACTTGTTATAACATTAGGACAGGATACCGTAATTAAAAAAGGTGCAACAATTGATTTAACAAATCTCGGTATTATGGATAAATATGACATAGTTTCTGCTGATAGTACAACACTGGAACTTGATATTGAGGGTTCATTCGGTTATACAACAAAACCAAGAATCACAAAAGCGGTTGCATTTACACAAGGTGAACTTGACTATATTAGAATTTTCTTTAACACACAAGTAAAAGTTGTTGGTGAAGTGGGAGTCACAACCGGTTTCCCAATGACAAATATAATACGTGAAGGATTGAATACCACTGTTCCCGGACTTACATATTATGAATTTGTAATGCCTAAAGATGGACATGGTGAATTTACAAGCAAACAATATACCATTGCATTGAGCGGACTTGTGGACAAAGATACAGGTACTATAGCATTGGATACAACACCGGTTGATATTATTGGCGGATTTATCTCTCCGATTGTCCCTGAAGTGTTAGATGTAGTTGCACTTAGTCAGGATGGCAGCGGTATCGCAAAGATGGGAGATAAGATTCTTGTTATATTCAACATTGCGGTTGAAGGCGGAAACATAACACTCCTTAACAACAATTTCGGTACAAATAGACCTGATGATGCGATAGAAGGAAATGTTCTTACAATTACATTGGGTGAAAATACAACAGTTAAAGTTGGCGATAAGATTAGAGTTAGTGATTTCGTAGATAGTGCGACCTTATCAGCTAAGATGAAAACAGAGGATATTGCTATTGGCGGAACATTTGGTAAGATTATTGAACCAAAAGTTCTTAGCATTACAGCTATGAGTAAAGACGGAAGTGGTGTTGCTAAGGCTGGCGATGAAATTGTAGCAGTGTTTAACACATCTGTTAAAGTAACACATATTAATGGTACACCTGTTACAGAAAAAACTGGTGCAGTTTACACATATGTTTTAACTAAAGCTGGCGAATATGAAGTTGGCGGTGCATTTGAGTTAACTGTGGAAAGCGTAGACACAGGGTTAACTTATGTGTTAGACAAGGTTGGAAAAGAAGAAACAGATGATGCGGTTGTAGGTGGAAGCTTTGGTTGGAGTGAAATGCCGAAAGTAAAATCTGTGGTATTGTCAGAAACAGAGGGAAAGGAAATAATAACTGTTGTTTTTGATAGAGCAACCAATATGCAGTCAATCTCAAATGCAACACTTGCAACATTTAGAACAAATAATGCACACTTGGGTACTGATGTAACTGCAATGTGGGAGAATAATACAGTTCTTAAAATTACACTTGGAGCAAGTGCAACAACAAGAGAAACAGATGTATTGAATCTTTCGGCGTTGGGAATTAAGGCAGATGACACAGGTGCGGAAATTACAGGGATTGATGCACTTGCAATTAAAGGATTATTAGTTCCAGTTGTGAAAAATGTGACAGCAGCAGATGGCAAAATTACAATTAATTTCTCATCAAGAACAAATGGTGTAGCGAATATTTCTAATTTTACTTCATTATTTGGTGTTGGTGCAACAACAGCATGGAGTAACTACAATAGAACGCTTACAATTACCCTTGGTCAAAACTATACAATCAGAAATAATGGTTACGTTGTCTTGAATGGTATGGGCATTACTGACGGATTTACAGGTGAACACAGTGTGATAGGTGAATACAGAGTTGTTGGTGACATTGCTTCCAATAAGGTTGCAGTAGTAAGTGTTATAGCTCAGAGCACAAATAAGGCGATTGAAACAGCACATAAAGGTGATACAATTGTTATTAAGTTTAACAGTGCTACGGATTTAAAAGGTTTTGCGTTGAACACACCTATTTCAGCTGCTGATGTTGACACATTTATTTCAGTTGAAGGTGGCAACGAAGCTGCATTTGGTACAGGATACACTGGTATTTGGACAGCTTATGATAGATTTGTTATCAACCTTGGCGGTTCCACAACAGAGGGTGAAGGCGAGAGTGCTGTAACAACAGGAGTTGATCCTTCAATTACCATAGATAACATTATCAAAATCAAAAATGTGAAATTTGCAGATGGTACAGGCAAGATGGATGATGCTTCTATCGCATTAACCGGAAGCTTTGACGGAAGAGAATTCCTTATCAAGAAGAATGATAACATAACAACAGTTGGTGCAGATTGTAGAGTTAAGGCATCTGTGGAATATATCTACGGAGAAAAAACACCGACAATCGTATGTGTAGCATACAAGGAAGCTACTGTTGCCGGTATTATGAGAATGACATTGTCAATCAATGACAAAGTTGAGTCAGTGTTCGAGTTTGCTAATGGTGCGGATATTACATCAGCAAAAATCTTTGTATTTGACGATGCGTTTAGTGATATTACTGCAAGTCCAGAGGTATTAGCAAAAACAATTGAAATAACAAAATAAATTTAATTTGTATGGAGTTGAACAAATCCTCAACCCCTTACAATTAAGAGTGAGGTGTTTAATTTTGAAAAAAATAACAGCATTTATAACAGCACTATTGCTTATATTAAATTTATTTTCTTTTTCTGCTTTTGCTTTAGGTGAAACAGTAACAATAGACGCTATTGATTATGGCGAAGGAAAAACATCTTTTAATATTGGTGATACTGCTAAAATTACAGGAACATGTACTGAAAAAAAAGATTTGGTCTTAAGACTATATGACGAAAAAGGAGCAATGATTTATACAGATGTAATATATGCTTCTGATAATGATGGTACTTTTGAATTTGATGGCATAGTTATTCCTGATACAGACTCGACTGGTACATTATCATATAAGGCGTATATAAGCATTACAGGAAATAATAGTGCTTATGAACAAGTAGTCAAGATAAATGGAAAAACCGAACTTTCTCCAACCCCAGGTCCTGGACCGGGACCTGGGCCAAAAACTGATCCAATTAATATATGCGAAAAGTGTGGCTGGGAAACATGTAGATGTAATGAGCCAGAAGATACTTCAGTAGATGAAGTAGGAAAGGCATACAACCATACTGAAAACTATGAGATTATTGCAGAAGCTGCAAAACAAAAAACACCTAAAGCTGGAGCTGCAATGATTGATATTGTTACAAAAGCAACCTCGCCAGAAGCACTGGCTGGAGAAGCGGCAAGAAATACAATTGCTATGTCGGTGGAAGCAATGATGGCTAATATCAGTTCAAAGAAAATTAGCACAACAAGCTCAACAAATAAACTTGTTCTTAAAGAATCATCAATCAGTGATGCAGATCTTAAGAAGTACACTGATACAGAAAAAACACTTAACGATGCAATGAATAAAAACAAGATTACTTTAAACAGAGAATTGTCAAAAGAGTATATTGTCAACACAACCTTTAGCACAACAAAGAAAGCGAATATTACGGTTTATAGTAAGTTTGTTGAGAAACTGGGAAAAGTAGGTATTAATACACTTACAATCAATGATAAGAATTTCCGTGTATCATATTCAATAACAGAACTTAAAACAATGATTGGTGATAAAGAATTCGCATCGTTTGATATTGATACTACTGCCATGACGGGCACAACAAAGAAATTATCTGTGAATTTTGATACAGATAAAACAACAGCAGTTAAAATTTCATTCCCGGGATTAAAGGGCGACAGTAAGTATATGGCTATCGTTGATGAAAATGGTAATCCTGTTGGCGGTAGATATAACCCTGCAACAGGTGCAATTGAAGCAAAGATTGTTGCAAGCGGCGAATATCAGATCGTAATGAATGAAAAAGATTTTGATGATATCAAAAATAAGAGTGAGGAAATGCAGGAATCAATTAAAATTCTTGCTGCAAAAGGTATTATTGAAGGTACATCAGAAAAGTCATTCAGCCCTGATGACACTATTTCAAGAGCAGAAATTGCTGCATTGCTTTTGAGAGTGCTTTCACAGGATGATCCTAATGCTGATGGTGGTTTTGTTGATGTTAAAAAATCTGATTGGTTCTATGGAACTGCCGGTTCAGCAAAAGCATACGGAATGATTGCAGGATTTGAAGATAACACATTCAGAGGTAATGCAGTCATTGAAAAAGATCAAATTCTTACTATTGCATCTCGTGTATTGCAACGAGAAATGGCGTATAAAACACCAACAGATGTTAACGAGTATTTAACCTATGCCGATTCTGCTCAAATTGCAGATTGGGCTAAAGATGGTGTTGCATTGGCAACAATGGCAAATATCGTAACACGAAACGAAAACAATTTAATTGAGTCAACAGAAGATATGACTCGTGGTGAGGCGGCTCTAATTATTATGAGGCTGTTCTACAAGATTTGGTAATCTTAAATAAATTATTATCCCTGTTGCCCATAACATTATTTTATGGGCAACGGGATGATAAAAAGCTAATAGCTATATGCGTTTACATATATTTTAAACTATGAATTTGAATATAAATTATCTGTTTTGATGACAGATATTTGATATAGATATAAAAGTAAGCAAAAGGGAGTGTAATTTCTATGGCAAAAATCAATATAGTAATTGCTGATTCAGACGAACTGTACCTAAATCATTTAACGAATTATATGATTGAACATATGAACACCTTTGAAGTTTGCTCATTTACAACAAAAGAGAGCTTAATTAAATATGTTGGAGACAAATCTAACAAAATAGATATTATAGCGTTTACTGAAGAACTTATGGATGGAACCATCAGTGTTGCAAATATACCTGCAAAGGTATTACTTTCAGATGGTTCTTTTACTGAACTTGATTTTGAATCAGTTAACAAGTATCAAAAAGCTGAAAAATTTATTAACGATATTTTGATGATATATGCGGAAAAGACAGGTCGTGTTGAAGCTGTTTCGACAGGGGATAAGGACACTAAGATTGTTGGTTTCTTCTCACCAGTTGGTGGCTCAGGAAAAACAACACTTGCTGTTGCTACTGCATATGCATTAGCAAGTCAAGGTAAACGTGTGTTCTATATGAACGCTGAAAAGTTAAATTCAACATATAATGTTTTAAATGAAGGAAATAATGGAAGTCTTTCTGATTTATATTTAACCGTAAAAACGAAAGGCGCTAATATTGGTCTTAGAATTATTGCGAATAAATTTACAGATGTTAACACAAATATATCATACATCAATCCGGCTGAGAGTTCTCTGGAAATCAATGAACTTACATTAGATGAATTCAACAAACTCATCAAGGAATTCAAACAGCTCGGTGAATTTGATGTTGTGGTTATTGACTTTGATACTGAATTTAGCAAGGAGAAGGTCGAAATCTTGAATTGTATGGACAGAATCATTGTTCCTTTTACAAGTGAAAATCTTTCGATAGCAAAAATAGGATTATACATTAAAGAACTTGGTATGTATGATGAGTTAAAAGAAATTTCTGAAAAGTCGGTATTTGTTCTTAATAAATCAAATGCGCAAAGTATTTCGGCATTACAGTCAAGCGGTGCTCTTGGAAATTGTGAAGTAAGGGCAAATATTGCAATCACACCAGTATTTGCAGATCTAAAGAACTTGCTTCATTCCGGGAATATGGTTTTACAAGTTATGGCAAAGGTTATAGAAACAATATAAGGCGGTGGGTTAATTGATAGAGAATATGCCCGAATACATAAAAGAGATGAGAGCATTAGTATCGGATAGACTTGATTTAACAAGGGACTTGTCTGATGATGAGATAAGAGAAGTAATATCAAATATCATTGCCGAAAAATCGCAAGAAAAATATTTAACTCTTGTAGAAAAGAAAGCGGTTATGGATGGAGTATTTAATTCGATGCGCGGACTGGATGTTTTGCAACCGTTAGTTGATGATCCATCTGTTACAGAAATAATGATTAATGGTCCTGATGATGTATTTATAGAGCAGGATGGCAAACTATTTAAAAAAAATGTTAGCTTTGGCAGTGAAGAAAAATTGCAGAATGTAATTCAAAACATTGTAGCAAAGGTAAACAGAACCGTTAATGAATCAACTCCTATAGTTGATGCTCGTTTGCAGGATGGTTCCCGTGTTAACGTAGTTTTGCCGCCAATTGCATTAAACGGACCAACGGTTACAATTCGTAAGTTCCCGGAAAATCCAATGACCGTGCAGCAACTTATAGCATATAAATCAATTACTACGGAAGTTGCAGAATTTTTGGAAAGATGTGTTAAAGCAAAATACAACATATTCATTAGCGGCGGTACAGGTTCAGGTAAAACAACATTTCTTAATGCAATGTCAAATTTTATTCCGCATGATGAACGTATAATTACTATAGAGGACTCTGCAGAACTTCAAATCAGAGGTGTGGACAACCTTGTAAGGCTTGAAACACGTAATGCAAATATGGAAGGCAAGGGAGAAATCACAATAAGAGATCTGATTAAATCATCTTTGCGTATGAGACCGGAACGAATAGTTGTCGGCGAGGTGCGCGGAGCGGAGGCTCTTGATATGCTGCAGGCTATGAATACAGGACATGATGGCTCGCTATCAACAGGACATGCTAACTCTACAAAAGATATGTTATCTCGTCTTGAGACGATGGTTTTGACAGGCGCGCAAATACCGCTTGAAGCAATAAGACAGCAAATTGCATCTGCGGTTGACATCATTATTCAGCTTTCAAGACTTAGAGATAAATCAAGAAGAACAATGGAAATAACTGAAGTATTAGGATTTGAAAACGGTGAAATCAAACTAAATCCGATATATCAGTTTATTGAAACCGGCGAAGATGAAAATCATAAAATAATCGGTTCGCTTCAACGAACAGAAAACGCTATGGTTAATACCTATAAATTTGCATCAGCCGGATTATCAACAAGAGTTTAGGGGGGTGAAATTGTGGGTTTGTTTAAAAAGAGTGAAAAACCGGAAATGGTAGAACGAGAAGATGGACTGATAGATTATGATGTGTATGTGATGAGTAAAGAAGAAAAGATATTTTATATAATACTTGCCTATGTAGTCATATTTATTGTGGGATTCATTTTCTATGAAAGAATAATATTGGCGGCACTATTAGGATTGTTAGCTTTTAAATTTCCTAAAATGAGGACAGCACAAATAATCAAGTCAAGGAAAAATGCATTAAATATTCAATTTAAAGATTGGCTTTATTCATTATCATCTTCTATGTCTGCTGGTAGGTCAATAGAAACATCATTTAAAGAATCATATAAAGATTTGGAAATCATATATACAAATCCTGAAACACCTATAATGAAGGAACTTCAGCATATGATTAGATGCCTTGAGATGAATGAAACTGTTGAAGATGTAGTTAGTGAATTTGCTGAAAGAACACATATAGAGGATATTATGAATTTTGCTGATGTAATTAAAATCAGTAAACGAAGCGGTGGTAACTTGGTAGAAGTTATAAGAAGTACATCTAATGTTCTTGGAGATAAAATAGAAACAAAGATGGATATTGAAACAACGATTTCAGGAAAGAAATTTGAATCGAGAATTCTTTGTTGTATGCCTATTGTAATGGTGGCAATTTTAACGGCTACATCTTATGACTATATGGAAAAAGTTTTCACAACTTTTATCGGTCATGCCGTAATGACAGTTTCAATAGCAATGTTTGTAGCAGCGTTTTTCATTGGTGAAAAAATAATGGATATTGAGGTGTAAAAAATGAATGTTGTAAAAATAATTATAGCTGCAATATCCGGTATTTTTTTTGCCATTGCACTAATTGTTATGCTTTTAAATCATAAAAATGGTAAAGAAATTTATTCTGAATATCGTGATTATCTGACTAAGGATGATTGCACACTAAAAGATTATATACATATTGGTTTGATGCTTAATGCAAAAATAAATCTGTATAAATATATGCCGGAGATGTTGGCAGCAGAACTTAGAAAATATAATACTTCTGTTAAAAATAAGATTACTGAATTATACGGTATTAAGCTTTCTGAATTTTATACCGAAATACATGCGGCAGAAAAATGGCTATATTCGCTATTATGTTTTGCATTGTGTTCAGTATTTTCACTTGCACTTATATTGAACAATGGTGACATATCTACAAGTGCTGTTTTGCTTGGTGCAGCTATGCTTGGTGCTGCGGGACTCCCGTTTTTAGCAGATTATGAATTGAATTCAAAAATAGAGAAAAGACGCTTATCTATTCAACTTGAGTTCCCTGATTTTGTTAATACATTAATATTGTTGGTGAATGCTGGAATGACTATTCCTAAGGCGTGGGAAAAAATTGTTTCAGAAAGTAAAAAAACTACACCTTTATACAATGAATTAAGGTATTGTTTGGCTGAAATTAGTGCAGGAAAAAGCGAGGCGGTTGCCTACGAAGAATTTGGCAGACGTTGTAAGGTAAAAGAAATTGTAAAGTTTGTTTCCGTAATAATTCTTAATTTGAGAAAAGGCGGTAGTGAAGTTGTTTCAGCTTTAAAACTACAATCTACAGAATGTTGGGAAATGAGAAAGGCAACTGCGAAAAGATTGGGAGAACAAGCATCAAGCAAACTTATGCTTCCTATGGGAATAATGTTGGTCGGTATTATGTTGGTTACTGTTTTACCTGCTATTTTATCACTTATGTCAATGTAATTCTATTGTGTGTTGAAATTTGTTTTAATTACTATATCTAATATAGCGACAAACAAATTTTAATATAATGATTTTTTCTGGAAAGGGGGAAATAACCATGTTAAGAAGTTTTCTTAAAGATGAAAGCGGTATGGGAACTATTGAAATAGTTGTCATAGTTGCCATTTTGGTTGGTCTGGCATTAATTTTTAAAGACGGTATTACAGCATTTGTTAATAACTTAATGAAGAGTATTTGGAAGACACCTAATGCGACCGAAAATATGACAAACGAATACAAGTAATACTGCATGTCAGCAATAAAAAGTTTATCATGGGGTTTTCTCCACATAAGTAGGACTGTATATGCCGTTTGTACAGTGCAGACGGCATATATCAGTCAACTTATTAATTGTCGTTTAATTTTTTCAGCTGAAGTGTATTTATGTACTTCCGTTGAAAAAATGAAATGACAGTAATAGCCATTAGATTGATTAAGAAGGAGATGCGAGCTATGAGAAAGAGTTCTAAGGGTTCATATACAGTAGAAGCAACGATAGTTATTTCATCATTGCTCATCGCTTTATGTGCAGTTATGTTTGCGTTTATGCTAATGTATCAAAATGTTGTTATTATTTATGCGGCGTCTTATGGTGCCCAGCAAGGTGCTCGTTCATGGGTGAATACTGGAATATCAATGGATGGTACAAGCCGAGAATATACAAGTGGATTATATAGTGATATAGCAGAATTAACAGGTGGTGGAGATACTTCTGCAAAAAAAAAGAAAATTGAAAATGCAGTTAAAGATAAATTAAAGATGAGTGTTTTTTCTACAAATACTGCAAATATAAATGTTAATTTTGAAAACAACATACTTCAAAGGAAAGTCGTTGTTGACATCAAGCAGACTATTCCTATTCCTTTTAGTGGTATTGCTAAATTCTTTAATAATGGAGAGGCTTTTGCACTCAAAGCAAAAATGGAAGCAACCGTTGCAGAGCCAACAGAATACATAAGAAATATTGACTATGCTTTAGAGTGGATTCAAAGCGCAGGAAAATGGCTTAAAGAAACTTTGGGAAATGATGCTGGAAGTAAAGCTGCTGGCAAGATTAAGGGGTTGAAGTGATGGATAATAAAAAACAAAAAGGTGCTGTAACAGTATTCTTAGTAATGATCCTACTTGCTTGTTTTATGTTTGGGGGGTTTTTTATTGATTCTGCTCGAATATTAGTTGCAAAAAGACATGTAAAGAATGCGGTAAATTCCGCAGCTCGTTCAACACTATCATATTATGATGAGAACTTAGTTGCAGAATATGGATTGTTTGCTGTTGATGGCAATACCGTAAATGCCAATTTTAATAAATACCTTGCAAATAATCTTACAAAATCAAAAGATGAAGGTATGGCAATGTTTAAATATAAAATAAACAGTGCAACAGCAACGGCTCAAAGACCTCTTGAAGGCGAAGAATTACATCGACAAATTGTTGAATATGAAAAATACAGAGGCCCGGTAAATATAACATTAGGTGTAGTTGAGAAATTTAAGAAAATTTTTGATAATACACCTGTAGACACAGGCAAAATCTCAAATGCTACAGATTGTGTGAAAGCAGTTAAAAAGAATTTTAAGGATAAAGATGGATTTTTAAAAGAATTAGGAAAAGGATTAAAAACAACAATTAAAAACGATATAAAAAAAGGAGTAAAAAAAGACCTTCAAACGGTCACAACTTCATGGGTTCAAGGCGGAAAAGAACAAAATGGTTCTTTGCAGAATGTGTTGGCTGCTCAATATAAAAAAGCAGATGAGAATATTGCTGCGGCTAAAAACAGATTAAACGAATTAAAACAAGAAAGAGACAATTATGTAAATGCAGCTAAATCGGTATGTGATGGCAGTAGTCAAGAATCTACATCATCAGAGGCGAATGAATATATTTCGCAAGATAAAACTGTTCAACAACAAGCTGATGAACAAATCGCTCAATTAGAACAAGACATAGCAAAAGCTGAGAATATTTTAAATGGCAGTAACGGAGTAAAAGCAAATATAGAAAAATATAGACAGGAACTGGTCCCGATTGTAAATAGATGGGAGTCAAAAAAAACTGAACTGGTTACAGCTGAAAATAAATATAATGCTGCAAAAAGTACTCGGGAGGCGGCAGAAAGAGAAAAAACTGCTGCCCAATCCACGGTTAATGAATATAACAATACTATATCAGATGCTAATAGGACTATTTTGTGGTACAAGTCTGAAAAGGAAAAACTCGAGAGAGCTAACGATGAGATAGCAACGCTTTTGAATGAAGATGGTATTGACATCTATAATGATGAAGAGTGGAAAACATATTGTCGTTTAATTGATAAAAACGATCGAACAAAAGAGGAAGATAAATGGATTAGAGACGTAGAAAAGCTTTATAATGACATTTTAAATACAACGTATATAAGAAAATATAATATGATGACAAATTATAAAAACATATCTTCTTATAATTCTAAAATTAGTACAAAGCAAAATGAATTATGGAAAGCGCAATCTTCGATTTCTTCAGCTAACACTGCACTGTCAACTGCAACTGCTAAATATAATGATGCAGTAGCAGAAGAAAATACATGGAAACAAAAGGTTGATGCAATCAAGGCTGAAATACAAAATTTAGAAACAGATATAGTTAACAAACAAAACTCTATGTCAAGTGAAGCGGATAGACTAAATGATATTCCAGAATTTAAGATAAATGGAGTTACAATTCCTGATTTAAAAAAATCGGTAGATAATTTATCAAACGATACAAAAAAAACATTTGGTGATAAAGTTCTTCAATATAGTAGCATTCTTTCTTATTTGGATAATATAAAAAAAGACTTAGAAAAACCAATGTCAGCAGTAACAACTGGAAATGGAGAAAAAGTTGTAAATACAGAAGAAAAAAATCTCCTTACTTTAATGGACTCTATTAAATCGAATATACAATCAATAGTTAATATATGTACTAATCCGGAGAGTCTTAGGAATGAGATGTACTACATTGATTATGTTATGGATAAAAATACATATTTGACATCCCAAACATCACGAAGTCATTATTTTAATAAAGCAGAAGTTGAATATATTATATATGGACATGATTCACAAGGAGCTAATATATTATCTGCAGTGGCAAGCATTTATGCAATACGCTTTGTTATAGATTCAGTAAATTATTTCTGCACAAGTGTTAATCCGGAATTAATTTCCAGAATAGCTACAGCTATTGGAAAAGGTGCAGTACAGGCGGCTTTAGATATGTTAGATATGTTAGTGGATTTTGATGGCGATGGTGCAAAAGGGTGTTCAATATGTCCGTCCTTAGATAATTTAAATTTGAAACTATCATATTCTGATCATTTAAGATTATTCCTGTTAATGAACTCTGGAACATCAAAGGATGCTTTGAAAAATACAATATCTACAACATTGGTAAATGAGAAGAATACTAAAGATTTAGACCAAATGTATACACAAATTAATGCAAAGGTTGAAGTTGAAGTTAATCTTATCATCTTGCCTATGATTGGTAGTGACTTACTGCCCAATAATTATTTTAGAAATGGTTGCTATGTAATACATGAAAACATTGTGGAAGGATATGAATGATGATGGGGTTTAATAAAAGAAAGCGGGGATCTCTTACTGTTGAAGCGGTTATTTCATTTGCAGTATTTGTATCATTTATGTTCATGCTGCTTTCAATGGTTAAGATTTCGCTCGTTAAAATCACTCTTGAAAATGCAGTTTCAGAAACTGCAAAATATATTGCATCAGCGTCATATCCTATTGGAATGTTTAATGATATTGCAGAAGATTCAAATAGAACGGTTGAAGCAGATATTACTGAATTTAAGTTAGGTAAAGATATCCAGGCAAAGGGAATAGAGGCTTTGTTTGATAGCTTGTTTGCTGACTCTGAAGCATCCGCATTAAAAAGCATAGATGATGGTATAAATGGAATATTTGGGGTTATTACTGATGCAGGGACGAATATGCTTAAATCAGTGGTGTTGACGGGTGTAGAAAATCTTATTACCAAAGAAGGTTCTAAAGTTGCCGGTAATATTGTGTCAGAGGTAATAGATAACAGTTATGTATCTATTGATAAAGACAACCTGACTGTTACAATTGCTAAACTGCCTGTTCCTGAGCAAACATACAATATCAGTTATAACACATCTCAATTTACTGATATGGGATTGACAAAGAATGATTTTAATGAAGATGATGTTGTCATTGGTGTAGAGTATGTGTATAAGCTGGCATTACCGTTTTTGACTACTATTGATGTTAAAATGCGTGAGGTGGCTGTTGAACACGCATGGGTTAATGGTGGAGCAGGAAATGTAACAACTCGTACGGAGGGGTTAAATTTCTCAGATATACTTGACAATATACTTGGAGGAGAGACGGTTTATGTTACAAACACAGGTGGTAAATACCACAAGGAGAATTGTTATTATCTGTGGGGAAGTAAAAATGAATATAAAAAAAGTAGCGCAATAGTAAGTGGTTATAGAGCTTGTAAAAAATGTGCTCCGTAGACAGGTGGTAGAGTAAATGTTAAAAGTTATATATGTTTTGGAAGTTCTTGCATTGATTGCCTTTAATATTATTTGGATTTGCAGAACCGACAACAAAAGAGTTAAATACATATTCATTTCCGTGATTAGTTTACTAGTTTGTGGAGTTATTACATCCATAAGCGAAGGTATAGGAATATACTCGTTTTTTATAACCGCTATTGTCGCATTGTTTAACATAATTACATTGTACGACATTAAAACGAGGTATATACCCAATATATTGCTATTCGTTTTGAATATCACGGGGTTGATTACTTCATTTTTTGTACCAAATGGAATGTTTATAACAAGCATCTTGGGGGCTTGGGTAATAACAGGACTATGCTTCTTAATTGGAAGAAAAGCAAAAAATGGAATTGGCACTGGAGATTTGTACTGTATGAGTGGGCTTATGATGAGTATGAATTTTAACGGAATGATGAATTTTATGTTTAGTTCTTTATTCCTATCTCTTATTTATGGAGTAGGAACATTGATATTCAAAAAAAAGACGATGAAATCAGAGATGGCATTTGCACCATTTTTGTTGTGCGGCTATTTAGTCATGATTTTATGTAATTAGTTTATTGAAGAATTGAAAGGAAGGAAAAAATGACATTTAGTTATGAAACACTTGGTAATTCAAGTTATCTTGTAGCAACATTTGAGAATGGAAAAGGTATAATTAACTACCAACTTCAAATGCTTGCAAATAATGATATAAAGAATATATTGAAAGTTAGCAAGCGTCAAAAAAATGATGATATTTTGGTATCATACAATATCACATCAAAGTTAGCCTTATCACAGATGACTGCTAAATCAAAAATACCAAAGGCAGGAATAATTAAGATTATTGAAGGTGCTCTTAATGCAATAGATGACATAGCGGAATACCAGCTTGTAAGTTCAGGCATGGTTTTTGATGAAGATTATATTTTTATTAAACCGGGTACTTATGAGCCAAGTTTTGTATATCTCCCTAATTCTACTGCGGATGATGGTATAGAAGGATTAAAAAAGTTCTTATTATCTCTTATCATGGGAAGTAAAGTAGAGATATCTAATGATAACTTTATTCAAGTGCTGCTCGAAACACTTAATAAGCCTGCATTGACTGCAAAAGACTTAAGAAAGATATGTGCAAATACAAATCAATCTGCTGCAAGCAATGTGGAAGTAAAAAGAGAAGTTGTTGAAAAAAGAAAACCGGAAGTAATAAATCCTATCCCGCAAAGACAACCTGAACAGCATCAGATTGTACAAGAGGAACAGATAGAGGTTGCCAGTCGACCTAATATACCAACATCTATAAAACAAGGAATACCTGAAGATAAAAAAGCGGCAAAGAAAAAAGAAAAGACCGAGAAAAAATCTTCAAGTCCGAACAAAACAAAATTTGTAATTTTCCAAATTGTGTTTTTGGCAGTAGTCATTGCAATCGTATGTAGCGGTGTCTTAAATAATGCTGAAGGAAAAATAGAAGTAAAATATTTAGCCGGAGTGCTCATGGCTGTAGCATGTGCTGATTTCGTACTATATAGAGAATTATTCGTAAACAACAAGGACAAAGAAGAAAAATCAGATAAAACAAAAAAGAATGACAAAAGCAAAAAGGCTACTAATAAACCAATGGCTATGCCCGGAAAAGGTAAGCCTTCAATGCCTAATATTCCGGGTAAAAATGCAAATGTAGTATCAGCGCCATCTAAAAATAATATTCCGATAAAAAAAGAAGTCCCGGTTGCAAACAAAGTGGTTCAGGAACCGGTAGCTTCTGCGGTTCAGAATACAGTTCCCCAAGCAGCATATGTTCCTCCAACACCTGCATATAATGCACCAATTTCTGATTTTGAGTCGGAAGACACGGTAGTGTTGGATGATGTAAATTCAAACGAAGCGTATCTTGAATATTTTGAAAATGGATTATCGACCAAGATCAAGATTAACAAAGAAAGTATTATTGTCGGCAAGCTCCGCGGACAGTGTGATTTTGCATTGAATAACAACAAAATCAGTAAGATACATGCAGAATTTATAATGAGAAACGGAGAATACTTTGTTAAGGACTACAACTCCACAAATGGTACATATATCAATGGTTCTAACCAAAGAATTCAGAGTAATACAGAGTATCCGATATTTAATGGAGACAGAATAACATTAGCAAATGTTGATTTAACTTTCAGATGCTAATTAAAACAATGGGAGGAGCAAACGAATGTATAAAATTAAAATCAGCTCCTACACAGACATTGGCGATGTAAAAACAACAAATCAGGATTGTATTTTATCCAAAAATGCAACAATAAATAATCACAATGTCGGGTTATTTATTGTTGCTGATGGATGTGGTGGCCTTGCCTATGGAGAAGAAATCAGTAACCTTGTGGTGACTCATTTCTCAAGGGTTTGGAATAATGAATTAAAAAGTATTCTTTTAAATAAAAAGATTCGGCATAAAACAATCGACGACTTGTTGGAAAAAGCAATCAAAGAAATAAATGATGCAGCAAAAAATTTTGGTGGACAAGTTGGAAGTAAAGTAGGTTCAACAATATCTCTCTTGCTTACGATAGATAAGATTTATTATATAAAAAATGTAGGAGATAGTAGAGTTTACATAATTAGGAAGAACAAAATAACTCAGTTGACAGAAGATCAGTCTTTGGTTGCAGATATGATAAGAAATGGCGAGCTGACAAAAGAAGAAGCAAAAAGCTTTAAAAAGAAAAATGTATTGACAATGTGTATTGGTGTTTTTGAAGATATTAGAACATATTCAAAAACAGGCAAAATAAAAGATAATGATGTATTCCTGTTGTGTTGCGATGGATTGCATAATCATGTATCCAATGAAGAGATGGTAAAAATTGTTCGAGAGAAAAAGATACCATTTGATGACAAGGCAAAAGCGTTGCGAGAAAAGATAGAAGAAGGTAAAGCAAACGATAATGTCTCAGGAATTGTATGTGAATTTGAAAGGGAAAAACATTTTATGCGAAATTTTATCATATGTACATTATTGATTTTATTAATAGGAATATTGGTTTGGATAGGAGTTTCATGGAAACATATATGCGAACATTATAAGTGTTGGACAACAATACCCGGTAAACACTGTGATATTTGCGATAAATATATTGGAAGCTCTTCGGTGATAGAAAAAGAGATAGAGCCATGATAAATTTTGTTACGGCTGTAAAATACATTTCATTAGGGATATTTTTAGTAGCTATCAATGTATCAGATTTAAAAAGTTATAAGATAAAAAATAAAGCGATTATTCCTGCACTTATAGTAGCATTAATTCTTGCAATATCAACAAGAACATTTCTTGATAGTGTGTATGGAATGCTGATACCATTAGTGCTTTTCCCGTTCTATGCATTAAAAATGCTTGGAGCCGGTGATGTTAAAGCGATGTGCGTCATAGGTGCATTTGTTGGATTTAAGTTATCTGTGCTGAATATGGCATTAACTTTTGTATCAGGTGGTGTAATTGCAATAGTATTTATGCTTATTAATGGTAATTTTGTGAAGAGAATGAAATATCTTTTTAATTACTTTAAGATATGCATTTTTTTACACAAGATAAGTAGTTATGATTACGGTGGAGGAGAAAGAAGTTACTTTAGATTTTCTTTTGCAATAACTGCCGGAGCAATCTTAACAGTAGTAAATCAATATCTATGTATAATATAGAAAGCTATAAGAGGTGACATGTATGGATACCAATTATTACAAGCAATACGAACCGATTTTTGGTTCTTGGACAATCAAGAGAAAAATCGGAGAAGGTAACTTTGGTGCAGTATATGAAATCGAAAGAGAAGATTTCGGTACAAAATATCATTCTGCACTAAAGGCCATTACTATTCCTAAATCACAGGCAGAATTAGAGAGTATAATGGATGATGGAATGGATGCCACAAGTGCAGAAAGCTACTTGGAGCAATTTGTTGAAAAAATAGTAGGCGAATTTGTGCTGATGTCTAAGCTAAAGGGTAACAGCCATATTGTGAGTTACGAAGACCATCAGGTAATCAAACACAAAAATGGAATCGGTTGGGACATTCTTATTAGGATGGAACTCTTGACACCGATGATGTCATATATGAAGACAACATCGATAACCAAGAGAGATGTAATCAAGCTTGGAATTGATATGTGTCGTGCCTTGGAGTTATGCCAGAAATACAATATTATACATAGAGATATTAAGCCTGAAAACATTTTCATTTCAGAAAGTGGAGATTTTAAACTTGGCGATTTTGGTATTGCAAAAGAAGTTGAAAAAACACAATCCGGACTTACTAAAACAGGTACACAGACATATATGGCTCCTGAAGTATATAAAGGACAGCCATATGGTTCAAGTGTGGATTTATATTCATTGGGTGTGGTTTTGTATCGCTTATTGAATCATAACAGAGCACCATTCATGCCACAGTATCCCAATCCAATATCTTATAGTGACAGAGAACGCGCATTAATAATGCGAATGGGCGGTCACAAATTTCCTGCTCCTTCAGGAGTAGAACAAGGCTGCAGAATTGCTGAAATTGCAATGCGTGCATGCAGCTTTAAACCGGATGACAGATATTCAAGCCCGACACAGATGCGTGAGGATTTGGAAGCTATTCTGTATGAGGAAGGCGAAGGTGTGCTGATGTTCCCAAGCGGAGATTCGCTTGATATTAAATCAGTGCAATACATATCAAACAGCAAGTCTCCTAACAAAACGCAAAAACTTGCTGATGAACAGACCGAAATTATGGATGATGATGCTACAGAAATCATGGAAGATATAGAGCGTCATTTTTCCAAGAAACACACTTCAAATCCCAAACAAAGAAAAAAATCTAAATTACTTATTCCGGTTGCGGCAATCCTTGCAGTAGCTGTTGGGTTTTCAGCATTTTGGATGAGTAAAGACAAGACACCTCAAACTGTGGCAGTTATGTCATCTCAAGAAATAAAGGATGCAATAGAATTTAAGATTGATGACTCAAAAATCGGTAATCAAGACTTGGATATAATTGAAAAAAGATTAGAGTCTTATGGTAAGGCATACTATCTTGATAAAGAATCAAAGGCTGTGACAATTTCTAAGGGTGATATGGGTTCATCAGAACAGGAAATATTAGCAACAATACATATGATAACAGGAAAAGGAGAGCTTGTATTATCTAATTACAATAATACATCAGCAAATGCCTTGACAAATGCAGATTTGCAAAGTGCTAAATATGAATATGATGAGAAATCCGGAGAAAGCAGACTTGTAATAGAAACTACAAACGCCGGAAAAGGTAAGCTACAAGTATTATCAAACGAAATTATAAAGAGTGATAATAAAACAATTTCTTTGTCTGTTGATGGAAATATCAGACTTTCAACTGAAATATCTAATGAATTGACAGAAGGACGAATCATAATAACTGAAAAAGAAGGACAGAGCAAAAATATGATTGCAGGACTTCTTGATGCAGTTTCTATGACAGTTCATGCGGAGGACATCAAGTTATCTTCCAATTACATGAAATTAATTGTCTCATTTGTTAACGATGGAATGCTAACAGCAACATATGAGATATATATTGACGAAAAATACGGATTAATTACTCCGGAACCTGAAGTTACCCCGGAACCCGAGGTGATAGAGGAAAACGAAGAAATTACGGAAGAAGAACCAACTCAAGCACCACAGAAACAGCAGACCACACAAAAAAATACAACTCAGCAAAAAACATCAACACAACAGAAATCGACACAGCAAAGCAACACCCAACAGAAACCTACGCAACAGCAACCTGTACAGCAAGCTCCTACACAACAACCTGCACAACAACCTGTGCAGCAACAACCGGCACAACAGACTCCGGTACAACAAGCACCTTCAAATAATGCAGGTATGCCGGAAGTATATGTTGATTTCGATTGATTCATGAGGTGACGAATAAAATGAAAAAGTTAATAATGATAATATCAATAATACTTTTATTTGTATCTGCCGGAACAGTAAGTGCAAGCGATAATATAAAAGTGGTAATAAACAATAAAGAACTTTACTGTGCAGATAAGCCTGTAATTGTAGAGGGAAGAACAATGTTGCCGCTCAGAGCTATTGGTGAAGCGATGGGATGTGAAGTTATTTGGGTAAGTGGTACAAGTACAGCTAACTTAAAAAATGAATCAACTATTGTCAGTATGCAGATTGGCAATAAGAACATAACAAGAGTTAAAAGAACCAACCAAGAACAAAAACTTTTGCAGACAGATGTAGCACCAATGCTTATAAATGATAGAACATATATCCCGGTTCGTGCTTTTGCTGAAGCCTTGGATGCAGTGGTAGGATGGGATGGAACAACAAACACAGTAATGATTGTTTATGACACCACTTTAAAATATGCAGGAAATTATGCGGTAGATACATATGCAGGAAATGGTGAAAGACAGAAACATGATAGTGGGTTATCAACAATGTCTTTTGTATCGCCTGAAGGAATTTCTGTTAACAGTAGAGGTGACATTCTTGTAGCCGATAGTGGTAAAATCAGAAAACTGTCAAATGGCAAGAGTGAAACTGTAGAATTTGAACCGGAATATATTACTGCAAATCTTATTCGATGCTATAAAGATGAAATATATGTGTTAACAAATGAATTTCAGAACACAGATGGAGTTAAATACTACGGAATTGTTAAGTTGACCAATGCAGGTGCTGAAGGAATATTTGTTACAGAAGCAACATATAGCAAAATCACAGATTTTGATATTTCAAATGATGGAAAATTATATGTAGTCTATAACAATGTAGGTGTGGGTAAAACATATCTTGGACAATTAGATTTAGCAAGTGCAGATATTAACTACATCACAGAGTTGGATTCGGGTATCAAAACATTGGCCGTAGATGACAAAGGAAATGTATTTTTAGGAAATACAGTCAAAGGCTCGTTGTATGTGTACAATATGTCTACAAAGAGTTTGAAGCTTTTTGCAGGAGCAGATAACAAAACAAAGTTTGTAGATGGACCGAATCCGATGTTCTTTGAACCAAGAAGATTAGATTATAAGAACGGATACTTGTATGTTCTTGATTATAATGTACTTAGAAGAGTATCTGTAGACAGTGCATATCAAGCTGTAACAGCAGAGACATTAGCGGGAAAAGTATCAGTAGAGCAAAATCCCGAAACAATTAATGGAAAAGGTAGTGATATCACTTTTGCACCAAGCTATTTGATGGATTTTGTAGTTACAGATCAGGGTGTAATTCTTACTGATCCTAAAAATGCGGTATTAAGAATTATACATGAATAAGATAGGTTTTGTATAGCCTTCTGATACTAAAGGAAGGCTATACTTATTTGTACAAGTGGAGGCGTTCTATGAGGGTAAAAACAGCAGTTTGCTCCTCTATTGGAAAAAAGAGAAAAATAAATCAAGATAATTTTTATTTGAACGGATTGCTTAACGGAAAATACTATTCGCATTTTGATAGTTCGAATTTTTCTTCAAAAAAGGAACAAATATTAGCAGTCTGCGATGGTATGGGCGGAGAAAAACATGGTGAAATTGCCTCATATATTTCTGCTAAAAAATTAAAGGATTACGATGGCAAATACTCAAATTTATTCAATAGATTTCCGGAACATATTAAGAAATATACCGAATCGTCTAATAAGGCAATATGTGAGTATATGATGTATCACGGGAATGAACGAATGGGTTCTACCTTTGCTATATTATGTATATCGCCTGAAAATAAGGAAGCAATTGCAGCAAACCTTGGAGATAGCAAAATATACTATTTTCATGGTAAAAATCTCAAAAAGATATCCGAAGATCATAATCAGGCACAGAGTCTTGTGAACATGGAAATGATAACAGAAGAAGAAGCAAGGGAACATCCCGGCAAATCAAAATTAACACAGCATTTGGGTATTTTCCCTAATGAGATGTTATTAGAACCATACATATCTGAAAATATAATGCTTTCAAAAGGTGATATATTCCTTATATGCAGTGATGGATTGACGGATATGTTGTCAGATGATGAAATCTTTGATTATATGAGAACTAAAGAACGATTGAGTAAGAGATGTAAGCAACTGGTAAAAAAAGCAGAGGAAAAGGGCGGGAAGGATAATATAACGGTTATCATTGCGGAAATAATATAACTTTGTGATATACGAACTAAACAAGTGAACAACATGCTTAGTGCGTATATATTATTTTATCTATTAGGAAATTTTTCAATTTCCTAATAGATAAAAAGTCTGCCTATGGGAGTGTAGCGTAGCGAAACGACAATAACGATGGTGACTTTTTTATAGAATTATGGGATGAAATTCGAGGTGATTTGATGATTTGTTTTGATAATGTAAACAAAATATATGAGAATACAGATACTGAGGCATTATCGAATGTGAGCTTCCATATTGATGAGGGAGAATTTGTATTCATAATAGGACAATCCGGGGCAGGAAAGTCAACGATAACGAAACTTGTTTTGGCAGAAGAAAAGCAAACAAGCGGAGATATTTATGTTGGAGGTGTGGATATTTCTCAGCTAACAGATAAACAAATTCCATACTATAGAAGGTCATTGGGCGTTGTGTTTCAAGAATTTAGACTGTTGTCAACAAAAAATGTATATAACAACATAGCATTTGCATTGAGAGTTAGAGGCGCATCAAATGAGGAAATAAAAGAATTGGTTCCCCAATGGCTTGAACTTGTAAGAATATCTGATAAAGCTAATGCAATGCCAGATGAATTGTCGGGAGGAGAACGCCAAAGAGTTGCTTTAGCACGTGCAATGGTAAATAACCCTGCTGTATTACTTGCAGATGAGCCGACAGGTAATCTTGATCCGGTTATGACAGAAGAGATTATGCAGATATTAACGCAAATCAACGAAATGGGTACAACTGTGATTGTGGTTACACACGATATTCATATGGTGAATTCTATGAAAAAGAGAGTAATAGAATTAGATAATGGACAAATTGTTAGGGACGAGCATCAGGGAGGTTATCAGTATGAATACTAATTTGAAAAAGTACATTTCCTTTGTAAATGATGCCATTGAAGGACTGTGGTTTAACAGAAATGTAGTAATATCAACCATTATAATTGTTGTATCGAGCTTATGTTTGTTCGGTACATATATTGCATTTTCTTCCAATGTATCTTATATAAGCAATCAATTTCGAGATCAATATGCTGTTTCTGCATATTTAGAAAAGGGTACACCGGAAGAAAGGGTAGTAGAGATACAGGATGAAATTAACAAATTAAATAATATAGCTACAGTTAAGTTTATTTCGGAAACAGATGCATTAACTGAATGTAAAAAAATGTTTGGTAAAGATTACGATTTTTTAAATGGATTAGAAGAAGATAATCCATTAAGAGCGTCTTTTGAAATAACATTAAAAGATATATCAAAAGCAAGTGTTACATCGGATGAGTTGTCAAAAATTATTGATGTATCATGGGTGAAAAACAATCAGGATTTAGTAACTCAAATATTGGAGGTTACTAATGCACTAAAACGCGGAAGTATGCTTTTAATGCTTGTATTTGCAATAATATCAATATTTATTATATCAAATACAATTAAAATATCAGTATCCTCTCGAAAGGATGATATCTTAACTATGCGTTATGTTGGAGCTACAAACGACTATATAATATGTCCGTTTGTGATTGAAGGAATAATTATAGGATTAATAGGAGCAGTTATTGGTTTTATTTGTGTAACTTTAGGGTATGCATATTGTTCCGGTGCTGTCATGAAATATACTGCAGGAATTGTAGATGTATATAAAACACATGAGATTGTGATTAAGCTGTTTGCTCTTTCAATCTTTTTCGGGTTCTTTATAGGCATGACAGGAAGCGTATATTCTGTGAAAAGATACATAAAAGCATAGCGGAGGGAGAAAATGAAAAAGAAATTTATATGTAGTGTAATGGCAATCGTGTTTGTTTTATTTAATCTTACCGTTAATGCAGAAGAGGTTGTGGTTCTCGAAGCTCAGCTAACTGCAAAAAATGCGGAGATAACATCGATTAGCAACGAAATAAAAGACAAAGAGAGTCAGAAAAAAGAATTGGAAAAGAGTATTCTTGCAACGAATGAGGATTTGAGCAAGCTGCAGATACAACTTGATGAATTGCAAATGAAAATTGATAGCGTCTCAACTGAATTAGATGAAGCACAGAAAAAAGAAGATGCCAAAAAAGAAGTATTCTTCAAAAGGTTGATTGTTATGTATGAAAAGGGTAATGTTGCATACATAGAAGCATTCTTGGAATCTAAGAATATTATGGAAATGACTAAGCGAACAGAATACATAAGGCAGATTTCGGAAAATGACCGAAGAATTTTCAATGAATTTGTAGAAGCGAAGGCAGAAGTGGAAGGCAGAAAAAAGGAACTTGATGATATATCTGCTGAATATAACGCACAAAAAGAAGAATATGACTTGCAGATTAACGAAGCAAGTGAGGAAATTGAGACTATTGAGCAGAAAATAAAACAAAAGAAAGATGCTTTAAAAAACCTAAACTCTGAAAAAAATGAAATAGAAAAGAAACTGTATAAGAAAACATTTGCAGGTAAAGTATTTGAAGAAGGTGAAAAATATCTTGGTTTTCCATACGTGTGGGGTGGTTCTACACCGGAAACATCGTTTGATTGTTCGGGATTTGTATGTTGGACATATACTCATTCAGGTGTATATAATTTACCAAGAACAACAGCACAAGGAATATATAATCAATGTAAAAAGATCACAGAATCGGAAGCAGGACCGGGAGATCTAATATTTTTTGAAGGTACATATAATTCACCGCATGAGCCTGTAACACATATAGGAATATATGCAGGTAATGGAAAAATGCTCCATTGTGGAAATCCAATTCAATATACAAGTACTCAAACAGCTTATTGGAAATCACATTTTTATGCATATGGCAGATTAGAAAAATAGAAGAGGGATGTAGTTATGAGTATAGAGATAGTTAATGATGATATATGTAATGCAGATTGTGATGTGATTGTGAACGCAGCAAACGGAATAGGCTTTATGGGAGGGGTTTTGGGATGGTTTATTAAATTCTCAGGAGTTTCTGAAAGCATCAATTATAATACCAAAGGCAAAGTTGAAAGAGAAGCATGCATGAAGTGCCTAAAGCATTATATAATAGGATATATGCCTGGAGATATATATGTGACTAAAGGATATAATTTGAAATGTAAATATATATTTCATGCTGTTACAATGTGGTTTCCTGGTACTTTTTCAACTAAAAGAACTATTAAGAAACTTGTACCGAAAATACTGAATACAGCAAAAGAATATGGAGCATCAACTGTTGCAATTCCTCTGCTGGGTACAGGAGTAGGTCATCTTAAAACAGAAGATGTAATGAAAATATATAATTCAACATTTGACAAATCCGAACTTGATGTGAAAATATATGTGATGAATAAATAGAAGAGAAAAAGGTGGGAGTGAAAGGGGCAATCCCTCATTTTGTGTAAACCTCAAATTGAGCTCCAAAATGATCATATGATCTAAGTAAATTCTCAGGGTTGGAAGCCAGATTTAGGCTTTCACCCTTAGTCAACCCTAGTCAAGTGGGGGGTATATTTGTATCAATTTGTTGTATTTGAAAATTCATCTAAAAAATCGACAAAATTTTCATCAGAAATTTCCCCATTTCTAAATTTAATACGGTTTTCTTTTAGCAGGGTTAATTTTTCAGTTAACTCTGCTTTTTCTTGTGCATCCTTGGCTTTGGACTTTTTGTAGTATAAAGATTGATAAATCTTTTCATATTTGGCAAGGGTTTCGTTGGCTCTTACCTTATCTGCAAATTGTTTTTTAGCACCAATCTGTCTGCAGGTTTTGCCGTTTTTGAAAATTCTATCACAATATAATACACCTGTATGATGCCCGATAAAAAATTGCTTGCAATTCGGACATTTTACAATTGGAATATTATAGCGAATAGCATACATAGCCTCGAGAAATAGTATAGCAGAAAAAGAATGTACAATATAAGTATCTAACATCCCTACCATTCCATCAGGCAAAACCATAGGTTTGGTGATACATTCAGAATATCCGTTGTGTGATTTAATTTGTTCATCGCACCATAAGTAAGCCTGAACTTTTTTCTCATTATCCTTTTCGGAAAAACATTTTTCGAGTATATAGTTTGCGTCTTTTTGATAATCACTAAAATTTAAATCCGGAAAGAAGGACGATACAGTGAGCCAATCACCCACAGAAATGTTATATATACAGTGACCGAGCGGAACTGTATATGTACCTACACTTGTTTCAACCTCCATTATTTCATTAAAAAATGATACTTTAATGTCCATAAAACAACCTCCAAAAATAAAACGATATATTTTGTAAAATATCTCTTGACAAATATGTTTGATTATGTTAGAATAATTCTACTGAATATAAATTGAAAACTATTCTTGAAAATATTATAACATATAACAGCAAAGAATGCAAGAATAATTTTTTGTTTTGAAAGGAGGTTAAAGCATGGCAAGAATTGAGAAAGAAATACCTGTAAAAAGAGTGCAATTTACATTTGAGGGAAATGAAGACGATGTTGTTACTTTTATGAGGGCGGCAGCATTTGAATATTTGCTGTCAAATCTTGCACAGGCTGAGGATGAAATGCACAAAACGAGTGCTTAACTTTGGTTGGCTTTGATGAATGGATATTAAAGACAATATGTGATATTGTTTGTGTGAAACGGAGGTGAGAATAAATGATAGAATTAACAGACAAAACAAGAGGATTTGTATATTGCCGTCTTTCAAGAGATGAGGATAGTGAGCATGAATCACTAAAAAATCAAGAGGATATCGTGGTTGGATACCTGAATAAAAATGGTCACGAAATTGTTGATATAGCAAGAGATGACAACTATACAGGAATGAACTTTGATAGACCGGGAATTGAGAGGATGATGGAGCTTGTCAATGAAAATAAAATAGAAACTGTCTTTGTAAAAGACTTTTCAAGATTGGGAAGACATTTAAGCATGACACTTAATTGCATCGAAGAACTCAAAAAAAAAAATGTCAGAGTTATATCCGTTACAGAAAATCTTGATAGCTTTAATGAGAATGATATGCTGACAATTGCAAGAATATTAAATGAACGAGGTGTGAAATCTCCTGCGTATTATTCGGGTAAAATGCCCGGTGTGAATAAGCCGAATATATCGGGTAGATTCTTATGGGAATACACCGCAATCAAGCGAATATTAAATAATGAATTCTATTGCGGAACGGTTGTAAATCATAAGCAAGAACGAAGCAGAATTACACACAGACAAGTCATTGTTCCTGAGGATAAACGATTCAGGCATGAGGACATTGTGCCTGCAATTATCTCAAGGGATATATGGGAACGGGTACAAGCCTTTATGAAAGAAAAAGAACAGAAAAATGTGCGAGCAGGTGAAAATAAAACTTGTCATAAGTATGCAGGTTTATTACAATGTGCTGACTGCGGATGCTCATTCGTTGCTAAAATCAGACGGACAAAGAACAATCCTGACAGAATTGAATATGTCTGTAATGGATACAACAGATATTCCGATAAGCACTGCTCATCACACAAAATACGGGAAGAAGTTCTTGATGACATTATCAATGAACACCTAATGTACATAAGATGTATGTTCAAAGTTTTGTGGGAGAATGTAGAAGAAGATGTGAAAAAATGGGCAGCGGGTAAAAGTTCAACAGAGAAAAGAATTGATACCTTGCAAAAGTCAGTAGAAAAAGCTGAATATGAAATCAAGGAAATCCTTATGGAGAGAATTCAAGATAAGAAAAATGCTGATATGTACGATAAGATGATTGACGAAAGACGAGATAATATTGAAAAATATAATATAGAAATCTCGGAAATAGTCAATATGGATAAAACTATCAAAGACAGAAAGTCATCACTAAAACAGACCATAGCGATACTTGATGATATTATGAAAGACAATAGCTTGAGCAATGCAACACTGCACATGCTTATAAATAAAATCATAATAAAAGATGATGGAGATGGGCTGAGCTTGGACATACAAGTTAAAAGTCCGTTCCGATGTTCGGAAAAGAGCAGACATTTCGGCAGTAAGGTAATGACAGTGGATTATCGTCAATACAACACATTTGAACAAGTAAAAGTAAGCTGAGCCGAAAGTAATAAATATCGTAAAAAGGTGGTAGCGACAGCGAGCCGTTGTGAGGGCGTTTACAACCGAACAGGAGAACCGAGCGTGCCTTTTTACGAAAAAGGAAGAGCAGCGGTATGAGCGAACTCTGATTTTTATATAAAAAATCAGAGCAAGCGATATAAAGCTTGCTCTGACGTGGTGCACCAGAAAGGACTTGAACCTTCACGTCGGGGACACTAGATCCTAAGTCTAGCGCGTCTGCCAATTCCGCCACTGGTGCGTATTAAGTTTTGCCTCGTAAGTTTTACACGGTCGAGGTACACCGAGGAGGAGCATTTGCTTAATCCTCATATATGAAAACGGGAAAACCCGAAATCAACAATTCTTTCACCGAGGTGGTGGAACCAAAGTCTAGCGCGTCTGCCAATTCCGCCACTGGTGCGTATTTGATTTTGTCAATGATTTTCGCATCAACAAAAAACATTATAGCAAATTATCGGCGGTTTGTCAAGGGGATTTTGCAAAAAATTTTAAATTGTCATTTTCACCGATAATTTGCTTGTTTTCTGAGGTTTTTAGTCAATTTTTACTTGATTTTATCAATATTGTACGGGGTTATCTGGTACACGAAATAGTTGAGCCAATTTGCAAAGAGCAAATGTGCGTGTGAACGCCAGCGTACAATGGGAGGGTTTGCGGGGTTGTCGCCCTCAAAATAGTTTTTTGGGAGATCGGGGTTCATACCCTTATCTAAATCTCGGAAATACTCGTTTTTAAGCGTGTCTGCATCGTATTCACTGTGCCCCATTACAAATATCTGTCTGCCTTTTTTTGTGGTAACAATATACACACCTGCATCTTTTGAGTCTGCTAATATTTCCAAATCTGACACCTTTTGTATGTCCTCGGCACGAACTTCTGTGTGACGTGAATGTGGTGCGTAGAATGTGCTGTCAAAGCCGCGTACTAACTTTGCGGTACTGCGGCGTACTCTGTGTTGGAAAACACCTGAGCATTTCTCTTTAAGCGGGTATTTCGGTATTCCGTAATGGTAATACAAGCCTGCCTGTGCCGCCCAGCAGATGTGGAGGGTAGATGTCACGTGTGTTTTTGACCAGTCCATAATCTCGCGGAGCTCGTCCCAATAGTCCACCTTTTCAAATTCGATATTCTCAACGGGTGCACCCGTTATAATCATACCATCGTACTTAGAGTTGCGTATATCTGAAAAATTCTTATAGAAGGTTGAGAGATGCTCCTCTGATGTGTTCTTTGACGTGTGAGATGACATATGAATTAAATCAACCTCAACCTGCAAGGGTGAGTTTGACAAAAGCCGTAGGAGCTGTGTTTCCGTCTTGATTTTTTCGGGCATCAGATTGACAATGACAATCTTAAGCGGACGTATATCCTGCTTTGCCGCGCGTTTTTCGGTCATAACGAATATATTTTCCTTTGTAAGCTGTTTTGTTGCAGGCAGCTTATCTGCAATCTTGATTGGCATATATCCACCTCTTTCTTATCCTATTACACCGACACCCTCTAACAAAATTTTAAGACCTATAAGTATCAGTATAATTCCTCCTGCAAGCTCCGCCTTTGCCTTGTAGCGTGTGCCGAAGATGTTTCCTATCTTCATACCTGCCATAGACAACACAAATGTCGTAACGCCGATGGCAGAAACTGCAAATATCATATATATAATATCTTTTATCATAAATGCAAAAGTTATTCCAACTGCCAAAGCATCAATGCTTGTGGCAACCGCCATTAAAAACATTGTCTTTACGGCGAATGAGTCGTTTGCCTCCTCGTCCTCGCCAAATGCTTCCTTAATCATATTTATGCCGATGACGGCAAGGAGAATGAAAGCAACCCAATGGTCAAGCCGTTCGATATACTGTGCAAACGTCGAGCCGAGGAAATAGCCTATCGTAGGCATAAGCGCCTGAAACCCACCGAACCATGCCCCTACACAAAGGTAGTGTTTTATTGTTTCCTTTTTTGTAGCAAGCCCCTTGCATACAGATACGGCAAATGCGTCCATTGAAAGACCTACTGCGATTAATAATAATTCAACTATACTCATTATTATGCCTCCATTCTTATTATAGTATCATAAAATGAAATTTATTTCAATAGTTTTGCAAAATATTTTCAAGTTCTATTGTTGAATTGTCAATGATGGGTGACACTTTTCTTAAAAAATAAAAAGTTCGCCCCAAATTACCCTTGTCAATGTGGAATGGTG
>CADBPJ010000307.1 GCA_902796445.1 uncultured Ruminococcus sp.
AAAAATACCGACATACTCGAATTTCATTCATCGAATATGTCGGTATCATTTTCGAAGCATTCTATAAAGAACCTTGCTCCTAATTTGAATCCTTTTATAAAGGTTTGACATTCTGTTATTTGTATCATCTCGTCATAACAGGCTTTGACTTTGTCAAACAATTCTTTTTCCTGCTCATTTAAATTCTTGAGCAAATCTTCTTCATTCTTGGTTAGTAACCTGAACACCTTGTCAAACTTCCTTTGGCTTTGAAATGGTCTTTCCATCGGGTTAATATTCCCATACCAGAATTCTTCAAGCACTTTCATCTAATTTCACCTCCTTGTGACACAAACACTACCACACAAAGAGGCATAAGTCAACGAAGGAATTTATAGGTTAATTTATATTATTCTTTTAAATCCTTAATTGACTTTCTTCCTAAATACAGAAATTCCATAATTGAGTTAAATTCTTTTATTTCATCTGAATCCCCTTGGACTGGACCTATACTTTGATAATACTCAATTGCACTTTCAAAATCAATATACAGTTTACCATTTTCACTTATATTTTGAGCAACTAAATTCACATTTTGAACGCAATTATCATACATGTTAGGTGCCTGTTCGATAATTAACCTGCCAATATCTTCTCCGCTTTTGTCAATAATATCTTTTTCTGCTTTTTCACTAATAGAAGGCATTGTTTGGAGTTTTTCTTTTCTTTCCTCAATCCAACACAATGCTTGTTCATTATTAAATGCTTTTAAAATAGCCAAAGATAACTTATCTATTATCATAGTATTTTCAGGATACTTATTGTGAAGATATTCAAGTGTCAAGTATCTAATAATAGGAGGAAGAAGCGAAAAATGATGTATTATTTCTAGATTACTTCCAAACTCATATTTTTGAAAATACTCTATTAACAGATACGCATATAAATTAAATAAATTATCTATTGCTGCCTTTACATCAACTTCAGTTATTTCATTTTTATATTGGGTATGTGTGCATTTAGAACCCATTTTGTTGATATTATGAACTGAAGTTTCTAAGAAAGTGCAATTTTTTTCTTTGACTTTTGATACTGTTTTTTTAGAACCTAATGTAAGTGATTTTTTTGGTTCGATATTTAAAATGCGTCTCAAAACAACCTCAGCACATTGCCTTATTTTCGCAACAATACCTCTTTTTGAAATACCTGGTGTATAGAAAGCATCATTTATTAAATCATCAACCAATGCCCTGTACACTTCATTATTAAACTCTCTTACTTTATCTTTAGACATAAACTATTTACTACTCCTTGTTGCGCTATAAGTTTAATGACGAAATATCTAATTTTTGCCCATGCAAATATAACTCGTATGCTTTCTTTGCCGGAATCAGCCGATTTTGAATAGGTTCTAATCCGAGACCGTCAAGCATTTCCATTGACACTTGTCCTTTTTCAATTATCTCATCTTTCTGCGTTGGCATCAAAAAGCAATTTTTTACTGTGTCGAAGTTATGCTCTTTTATGAATTTTTGAAATGCCAATTGGTATAAATATTGCTTTGTGACCGATTCAAGTCCTGGTTGTCCACGGAGTGGTTTGTTACTTTCCAATTGCATATTATAATACTTTGCATCAAATATGATGAAGTAACTTTGACCATTAGATGAACCCACAGAAATCAAATCAGGAATAAGGGTATCAGACTCTCGTGTGAATACATTTCCGTTCTTATCTGTATCCGACCATATTGGTTTGTCAATGAGTGTTTCGAGAGCCTGTGTTCTGTCATATTTGTCAAGCAATGGAACAGGTAGCTTCAAAGAGCCAAGCGGTGTTTTTAGCTGATTGTTCAAAATTTCAGCACACACGTTTTCCCATACCAAGTTAAAACTGTTTGTCCCGAAAAGGCTAAAGCAATCAGTATCATCCAAATTACTACTATGGTCAATGTACGCATATATTGTTTTCAGTACGAGCTGTTTGCGAGTATTGAACTGCACATTGAGTTCATTTTGAATTCGGTATAATATGTATTCTTTCTCGCCGAAATCATCAAGTTCTTCATCTGAAAGAACAACAGGGTCGATATCAAATAAATCGATCAAATCGCAGGCTTCAAGTTCCTTTGAGCATTTTGTAAGAATGCAGTCGTGCAATCTCTTAAAATAGTCGAATTCATCGTTTACGCGTTTTTTTGTAAGCAGTTCTGGGTAGTAAGGTCGGTTATTGCTCAACAGAGTGAATGTCTCATTAATGGTTTTGTCCCAAAGGATGTCTCCTGCACCGTTGCTTTCGATAATATCCTCGGTGTTAGAATACGAACCATATTCGTAGTAATCTTGCAAAAGGAACATAATAACAGCGAGAAGGTTGAATGCCGTGCTTTCCATATTGTCGTTATACATTCGGATAATTTGATTTTTTGTATTATAACGCTCAATAACACGAAGTACCTGCTTGAGCTCTTCTTTCGGATCTTTTGCATCAAGGAGGTATTTGGGATAGCATTTTATAACGCAACCGGACACAGCAACTACACCAACGAAGGTAAAAACATACAAATATTCATTTTCACCAACCTCAACATCTGCAATTTCAATGTCATCATCTACAAGGTCAGACAGGTTTTTTTGCTGTTCTGAATATTTGACCGCTTTAAGAATACCATACTCCTTAAGAGCCTTTAATATGGATACCGTTTCTTCTTCAGAAAGACCGAATATTTTTGTTAGTTCTTCTTGTGTATATCGTTTCTGTTCACGGACATATCTCTTCGGCTTCATTTGGTTTCACCCTCTCCATTTTCGGATGCAGGGAATTGATTGTGGATTTCTTCACAGAAGATGAACACACCCTTTGTGTCGAATTCGTCACGAATGCTTGAATAACGAGTTGTGTCAGAGCAACCCCTAAAGAGAGTATGCTTTTTCTGCTTCGCGGCATCCTCAAACAAATACATTATTACTTTGCTCTTAAAGGCATCAATAAATTTCTTTTCATTAATTTCACCCTCAAGAGGAATAACCTTTGTTGAAAGGAAGTAAGGACCCATAAGCTTATCTTCATTGATTTTAAAGTCTTTTGATGAAAGAACACCATTGATTGCTTTACGAAGCTTGTTCCATTCTACGACTCTCTTATAATCACCTTTACCGAGAGTTACTGTTTTGCCTGAAATCTTATCATCACCATTATCAATCCCAAGGTATGTGAAATCCCATCTACGCTTAAATGCTGTATCCATTGGAAATACTCCCTGATCAGCACTATTCATTGTTGCCCATATAAACATATTGTTTGGAATTTTCAATTCGGAAACAGCTTCCATAGAACAATGGAGTTCATCTGCAAGGTGTTTTTTCAAATCTTCGGATGCTTCAATTTTATATTCGCTACAATTACTTTCATCTCTGTCGAGCAACTGGAACACATCACCAAATACAGCCGCCACATTCGCACGGTTAATTTCTTCTATTACAAGTACAAAAGGTCTCGGTGTTGCTCCAGGGGTGTTTGCATTTTCAAGTGCTTTTTTGAGAACACGCATAAATGGTCCAGGGACATATTTGTATGTTATGGATTCTTTGCCATCATCATCGATTGTTGGGACAGGCTTATATGTACCAACAAAATTTGCGTAAGAATAATCAGGATGGAAAGTAACGCGCTCGTACTCACCATTCATATTTTTTATAAGTTTTTCTGTCTCTTCATTTAATGTATGGCTTTTTCCTGTTCCGGGTGCTCCAAAAAGAATTCTGTTTCTCGGTAGAACGCAAACAAGTTTGCTTTCAAAATTCAATGTGGTTATTTCAACTAAGTTTTCATCGTTGTTATCCATATAGTGGTTTGGATTCAATTGATGGAGAGTTGCTACACGTTCTGAATATAATTTTAAATAATCAAGATTTTTGCCGGAAACGGAATTGTTTTGAGCATTTAAATTATAATACAAATCTTCTGTAAGTGCTGACTTTAGAATACGAAGCGACCCCTTGGCCTCGGCATCTCCTGATATGTCCACAGCAGTTTCATTTGAAAGTATAGTGCTATACAAACTCTCCAAATTAAAAATCACATCATTGTCTTCATCTTTAAGTTTATAGTAAGCAGACTCCGATAAAAAGGTTAAAAATCTAATAAATTTTTCTTCTGTCTCATGTTCGAAGTCTATATTAGTCCCAAGCCAATTATATAGAACTTTATCAATGAATGTGTCATTCTTGAATGCAATATCAAACAAGTCCATATTTGCCGTAAACCATAAGGTTTTAGGAAAACGTGCCCCACCGGATCTTTCTGATCCATTTGCTCTTCCGTCGGCAAAGCGTATCTTAGCTACTTTCCATACAAGCTCAAAGGTTACCATTAATGCTTCGAGCTGAGAGTTAAGCATAAGGTTTTTGGCAAGTATTTCATTAAACTGTTCTTTTGTATTACTTGTGCAATGAGAAGAAAAATCTTCATACAGTTTATTTTCAAGTTCTGGTTGCAGTTTAATTTTATTGCCCTCTTCAATTGCATAGGTGAGAGTCGATGGTTTGTCTGCAATTTTCCACAATAAAAACAATAATGCTATCGTGGGTTTTACAGATGGCAATGAAGATTTTATTCCTAGTTTTAAATCAATATTTCCGTGAATTGGTGCTGGTATAGGTCTTACCATAATCCATTATCCTCCATATCTTTTTTTATTTGTTTTGCTATTGCTTTGGAAAGCAATGGTGGTACAGCGTTTCCCACTTGTTTCATTTGAGATGATTTTGTTCCTGTAAAAATGAATGTATCTGGAAATGATTGAATTCTGGCTGCTTCTCTTACGGTTATTGCTCTATCTAAATAAGGATGTGTGAATTTACCAGAAGAAGGAGTATCAAACCTTGTTGTAATTGTTACGGAAATTTCATCCTTAACCATTCGGGTCCATGTGCCGCTATAAATTGATTTTGTTAAATGTTCCTGTGGCAATACCTCCTTACCACAATTAGGGGGTATAAGTTTAAGTCGTTCTAATGCAAGTTTAGAATGCTTTGTTGCGATATGATTATGAAGCTCCGAGCTATTTTTTCTTAATTCGCAAGCATATGCTGATTTTGCAGGAATTTTATATGGCTGACATTCACAACCCTCACCGGAGTTCAAAAAAGCAAGATCTTCGATTGCTTCCCATATCGTTACTTTATGGTTGCTTTTTGGGGGTAATAACGGGGATGAAATTCCTCTCTTACCAACAATTATTGCTCTTTTTCTGTTCTGCGGGACACCATAATCAGCAGCATTCAAAACATCTGATGTTAATGAATAACCTAAATTGCCAAAAAGTTCAATAATTTCATTTTTAAATAATCCGTTTTCTGCTGTCAACAAATTAGGTACATTTTCCATCACAAAGTATTGCGGCATTATAAGATTAACAACCTCTACAAAATATTTAAACAAAAAATTTCTTTCATCATTAATAGTCTTTCTTTGACCTTTTTGAGAAAATCCCTGGCAGGGTGGTCCACCAACAATCACATCTATTTTACCTTTATATGGCAAAAAAACTTTTTTAATATCGATTTTGGTTATATCGCCCACAATCATATTGGTGTTTGGATGATTTGCCATATACGCATTCGCTATAGAGGGGTCATATTCGTTTGCGACAATGATATCAAACCCTTCCATTTCAAATCCAAGAGAAAGCCCTCCAACACCAGCAAATAAATCAACGACATTATGTTTCATCTACTATCGCCTCGATTCTCATTCTTGCCATATTGAAATATTCCTCATCAAGTTCAATTCCTATAAAGTTACGGTTAAGTTTTTTGCAAACAACGCCTGTCGTTCCGCTTCCCATGAATGGATCAAGGACTACATCATCTTCTCTTGAGAGAACCGAAACTAAATGTGATATTAACATTTCTGGTTTTTGGGTAGGATGCTTTCCAAATTTTCTTTCACTTGATGGTGTAACAGATGTTTCAATAAAGTCATGCAAAACTGCACCATCATTATTAAACGTTCCTGTTCGTGTCTTATATGTGAAATATATCCAAGTTTCTGTTGAGTTAACAAAATGCAGGTTCATATTGCGCGGCATTGGATTTGTCTTATGCCAAATACCTGTGGTTTTGTAATAAAAACCGTGTTTTTCCGCCAATTGTATCGTGGTTTCAACTTTAATGGCTGCCATAAATACAATCATTGTACCGCCTTTTTTAATAACACGGGCAGATTGTTCAAAAAATCCATCCATAGCTTTAACCCATTCATCGTATTCTAGATTATCCCAACCAGCAGTACCAAAAAAATTCTCACGCATTTTATTTAAATTTGTATCTCTGCTTATCATAAAATTACCAAGATTGTATGGTGGGTCTGTAAGTATAAAATCAACCGAGTCATCGGGAATGTTGTGCATCGCCTTAACACAGTCGCTGTTATATAAAGAAATTCTGCTCATTTCCAGCTCCTCCTATTATTCGATAGCACTTTTTCCGCTATTTATCCAAGTGTCCAATTCTGAACGCTTAAACTTCCACATTTTTCCGACTTTTTTAGCAGGAAGTGAATCGTTTGTTTTAATCCAATTTCGCAATGTAACAGTTTTTATACCTAGATATTCAGCAGCTTCATCTATGCTTATGTAATTATCTTCTTGATTCTTATTCACAGTATCACCTCATAAATTAAAAAGTGGTATAATAATACATTTTGTATTATAACATACTTTTAATAATATTTCAAGATATTTGGTGATATTTGTTTATATTTTATGACATCGGTAATAAATTTGTTTTGTTTTAATAATTGGATAAAAAATAGCATATGCAAAAGAAATATAATTCTTTCACATATGCTACATAACCATTAGGTTCTTTTAGATAAATATCAATGATATATCCATAAATTTTTTGTAAAGCAAATACAGTTTATCCCAGTTGATATCCAAATTACACAGATCAAATAATTCTAAAATTGTAAATGGACATAACCACCAATTACCCGTCTTATGAATTTTAGGAATTTTTGCGTAAAGTGCAGAGTGAATTATCAATGAAATATTTTCAGCAATAACATTTTCAGAGTAATTGCTAAATATTTCGGGGTACGGGAAGCAACAATACCATCCATCTGCGTAAGATGCCAAATCCACACAATTAAATGAATCTACATCAATCGTACCGATGTTTTCTTTTAAAATATAACCTTGCTCTATTATTGATTTTGGCTCTTTTTGTTCTTTGTCCTCAGGTTTCATATTTATAATGTTAATATCTTTAAAAAGGGATACAAAATCACCAGGGACATCTTTAACAGAATATTTGTATTTAGAAATTAAATCTAAAATTATATTAGAATACTTAGAAAAAATTGCATTTTCAATTTCGTTATATTCAATTATTTTTCCATGCCTATGATACTCCAATATTTCTCCTAATCTAAATAGGATAAATTCATTTGATAATTCATTTATCCTATCCGTTGTCAGTTTAAACACGTCTAAATATTCAAGTTCATCTGGTTTCTGTTTATTAATTCTTTCTTTTATATAACTTAATGGTTTTGAGTTGCAATATTCTAAATACAAGTGTTTTACTCCGCGCTCGGACTGTTTGATGGTTCTGATAATCAGTTCTTCAGAAACATCTTCTTTAATTAACTCTTTTTCTTCAAACAAACGCAAAATTCTGCCTAGGTTTTCAACGCTATAGTCTTTGTGCGCATAATGCATACGGTAATATAAACTCAGTGAATTTATATCGACATCTCTACCATCATAATTCGCAAGGCGAAGAAAGCTAACTACATAATTATTTACATTATATGAATCAAGAGTGCTTTTTTCTGTGATTAATGATTCTAAATCATAATCTAAAAATATGTTATTCTCTCGAACAAGGCCTAATTCCATAAGGATATATTTTATTCTTGGTAGGATTCCTTTAGATAGAACTGGCCGTATATCATGCTTTTCACACATACATATAATTGCGTAAACTGGGTCAAATGATTCAGTTTGCAAATATTCTCTAATCATAGAATATAATTCACAAGATGTGTCATTTAGTATCATTACATTTACTAAATAATTTGTTATTAAATCTACCTTTTCTAATTCAGTTTCTTCTCCTGTAAAAATAGAGTTCAGATCAGTATTGATTTCTGCATTTTGTAAAATTTCAAAAAAACCGCTTGATAAGTCTTTTGATATACTTATTTTCTGATAGTAATTTCTTTTATAATTCTTATCTACATATGCTTCAAAAGTAATGGGGGAATTATAATTATACATCAGATATGCTTTCCAAAATGAACCTGTACTAAATATATTTTTTTCGTTTATTTCATTTGCGTTTGCATAGTAGAGGATATTGTATAACAATTCATAGTCATATTTTATGTCATATCTTTCTGTTATCAAATTTATTAACACAAAGGAATAATATTGATAAAGTGTTAATGTGTTTGGCAAATATTGTAATATTGATTTCAGTTGTGCGTAAAACTCCTGTATAGAAAAATAGTCAAAATTAGTTTGAGAAATATTATCAAACAAATCTATGTCTGAATATTTTCTCAAAACTTGCTTAATAAATTCCTCATCAAAATTGAAACTGACAAATCGTGACATAAAATTAATGTTATTGTTCAAAAGACTATCTTTTATATTTGTAATAACATCATTCCACATTGATAGTTCTACAGAGTTTCTTAAATATGTATTTAAGCTATCATGTATTAATGATACTCTATTGGCAACTTTATTAAAAAGATATGGATATTGGCTGATAAATTCTAAAATTAGATTAGAGATTATATCGTTATTAACCACTGTTTTAATTTCATCGATTTGCCAATAAGAATCATTAATTACAAAGAAACCAAGTGCAGTCTTTGTATCAACAGAAGATATTAGTTGATCATAGAATTCGTTTATACTATTAATTTCTGATACAAAAGAAATATTATTATGTAATTGAAAATGTTCAGCTAAAAAATAGGTTATTATTGGATATCCACCGGATATTTGATATATGGTGTTTATATCTCCGTAACTAAAGTTTTTATATAGCTGGCTTAAATATTCATATGTTTCATCAAACGTCCAGTCTGTAAGTTCTGAAACGGGATAGTTGATTTCGTGTTTTAGTGGACGCGTTAATATAACTACTTTTGCTTGGCTTATTTTTTCAAAAAAGTCAAAGTATTTTTGTAATTCTCGGCAATTGTAGTTTTCAATGTGATCTAATCCATCGATTATAATAATTTTATCTTGTTTTATAATTTCTTCTATCAATTCTTCTTCTGTAAAAGATTTGCTTGACTCAAAAACTGCAATGGCCAAGTCTTTTAGAAATGTTTTGTAATTCAACCTGTCTTGCTTTTGTGGATCCTGGGAATTGATCCAAAACCGATATATAATAGAATTTGAAAATTTGTGAATCAATTCATTTACATAATGACTTTTTCCTACACCGGGTTTGCCTACAACAAACTGAATGCCTACATTTATTTCATCAAAGACATTTCGTAACAACACAGTAGTGTCATCCAGCTCAATTGATATTCTATTTAAGGGTGGCAACTCATGAATTTTTAATGTGAATTCTGCATTGGAAATTCTGTTTTTTAAGAATGCAGCTATTATGTTTTGCCTATTACTATCAGCATACATATCATTCAAAAGTTCGCCTATCCTCTCAGATGTTAAAGGAATAATATATACATTGCCTTTCTTTACGCAAGGAAGAGCAAAAACCATAGCATTAGTTTCGTTTATAAGACTAGTGTTTATTATTACTATATTGATTGCATTATTAGCAAACTTACTTTTATTAGTTCCTATTGTGATTTCATCATCTGAAATAGATATGTCTGAGAGTTCTGTTTGAGGATAATTTTTTATTTGCACAAAATACTTTGTCTGATCCTTAAACAAAATATAAAGGTCATCAAAGTTATGTTCAGAGATTATTTCTGCCTCAATCTCGGCTATCTTCTTTTCAGTATCCATCAAAGCAGTAAAAAAGAGATGTATATATTCCTGATATGTATATCCTTTATATGCATTACGAGCAACTACAGCCATTTTATCGCCTCCCGAAATAATTATACTATATTCTAGCTTGTTTTTCAATAAATGGGCAACAAAAAGGCTCAGTACAACATATACCGAGCCTCATCAAAGTGGTGCGGGCGAGGAGACTTGAACTCCTATGCTCTTGCGAGCACATGGACCTGAACCATGCGCGTCTGCCAATTCCGCCACGTCCGCATATATTAAATTTTAAGTTGTTAGCATTTACACAAGCCGTTTTTG
>CADBPJ010000308.1 GCA_902796445.1 uncultured Ruminococcus sp.
ATAGCGCAAATAAGCAACTCTCCAAGCACCAAAGGTATGTTTGACCTCATAGCCGTCCTTGTAAGGACTATATATATCAATACTCATTTTATTTATCCATTTCTATAATGACTATACCCTGAGGAGGTATAGTCTTGCCGCATACTTCTGCTGCATCATCAGAGTCATTCCACACAGTCATGATACATTTATCTCCATATTGATACTCTGCAGCCTTAATATTTGACGGCAGTGAAACAGACGGAATATTAAATTTGCCTTCTTTGAAGAATTTGAAATATGGTTCACGCATTTCTATCATTTTCTTGATGTATTCGGCATATTCAGGCGCAAGCTTTATGGTACCAACCCTGCAACGGTATATTGCAACATCAAATATCAAACCGAAAGTAAAGGCATAATTTAACTCACGTTTCCATCCATATCTTTCATCGTGTATCCCTCTGTTTGATATAATAGCACCGGGGAATGTATATCTGAATATATAGGGATACGCATCCTTTGAGAAATTTTGTCCGAAACCACAGCCGTGTACAAAATCCACCTCTTCTGCAAGTCTGTCCACCGTACATTCTATTCCTAAATACTCGTTTTCGTTTAAATGCTTTTTCATTTTTTTAACGCCGTTTAATCTTAGCTGCGGAGCCATATCTACACGTTTACCATGACTATGACTGTCATCAAAGCAAAAGTTAAAGAAGTAGCCGCCTACCTGATCGAAGAATGTTCCGTTAGAGCCCAGCGATAGATGTCTTTTCTCGATTTCCAACAGCTTTTCGGGCCATTGTTTTGTTCCGTAACATCCTGTTGCAAATGTTTTATATCCGTACTTTAGTAAAGTTCCGTTATTTGAAAATTTATAAAACTCCCTGTATTCGTTCTTCTCTATGTCCTTAACTGTATAATTTTTTCCTTCCGTTTTATAGTAATCAGTAGAAACATCAATCAGGTGTCCGTTTGCATACAATATTACAATACCGCCCATTGAATTGATGTCCTTGATTGCCTGTTTGAGCATTTCTGCTCCTCCCAAATCAGGGTCCGGCTCATAATTGGGATATCCGTTATCCATTCCTTCCTTCCACCATGCAAACAGTAAAATCATATTTATGCCATACTCGGCACCGTCTTTATATATTTGCACCAAGTCAGAATATTTATGGAATACTTCTCCATATTGGTGTTTCATAATAATTCTCTGCCATCCGGTAATATGTTTTATGCCCTCTTTTTTTACAGGGTGATGCCACGTTTCATCTGCCCATGCACGATAAAAATCACAGCCACATCTCCAGTCACCAACAAAACCTGCAAGCACAAAATCATCATATACTATTCTTTCGCCCTGAGTAACTGCCGGATATGACGAAATAGAATATATTGTATATTCTTCATCAGAACCTCTCGGTTCGGTACCTATTGCAAAAGTACACTGCCGCCATTCCTTTGAATGCCAACCCATGTATAGATATTTATCTCCACTCTGCACGCCTATCCACGGCATGGACATTTGACCCGGATAAGGGAGTATATTCCATATATTTTTGTAGTCTGCTGCCATATATTCTGTATGAGAACATTTAGCGAAATTGTGTGGATTTACAATCTTTCGTCCTAATCCTTCGGGAATAACAAGTTCGTCGTTTTCACAAACCCCGTTAATTCTTTCAAACTCAAAC
Organism: uncultured Ruminococcus sp.; assembly: GCA_902796445.1. GTDB lineage: Bacteria > Bacillota > Clostridia > UBA1381 > UBA1381 > Ornithomonoglobus. The sequence goes on from CADBPJ010000308.1 coordinate 1,680, forward strand.
AACGGATATTGCAGTTCGTTGATACGAGTTTCGCTGTTGTTATCCATATCTGCCGCAAAATACAAAGCTCCATCTTTTTGTAATATTTTAAGTATAAGCTTTATGTTGTGTACACTGCCGTCCTCGGCAATAAGTGACGGATATGTTATAACTGTTTCGTTTTCCGTAACAGCCACATCGGGTGCTTTTTGCTGGTGCGAATACACTCCAAGCTCATTGTTCATGCCCGTCTTGCAATAATCAAGATGCATTCTCCAAAAATCACCATTTTCGCGAAGCTTTATTAAGAAATTATCTATTAAAAGCTCCGGTTTGTTTTCAAATTTAAAGTATGTTTTGTTCAACATAAACTCCTCCTTTTTTTATTTTCATTATTATATAATACTATCCTCTTAAATACAATGGATAAATCAGTATATAATTTGTATTATTTTAACCACTGTATTGACTTTCGTTTAATATCGTGATAATATAAAATATATATTATGCTTATTCAGAAGGAGTTTATATGTTATATTCATTAGATATTTCAAATATAATTTCTTGTTCGATGTTTGGAAGAATGAAACAAACCAAAGGTTGGAAACCAAATTATCCTCGTAGTATTGGTAAAAATCTTTTTATTTTCGTAATTGACGGAGAAGCAACATTTTGTATAGAAAAAACAATTTATGAAGTATCGGCAGGTGACATATTAATTATCCCTGCAGAAACACTATATATCGCAAAAACTGAGAATTTCTGTGAGTATTTCTTTTTTCATTTTTCCGGAAAAATAGATAAAACGGAAATTACTCCTAATTTTAGTACAATCAACGATTCATTTTCGTTCAGTTTGCAGGAATTCA
>CADBPJ010000309.1 GCA_902796445.1 uncultured Ruminococcus sp.
AAATTCGCCAGCATCACGGCGACGACGAAGGTCTTCCTTGGTCTTCTCATCAAGGTCTTCATCCTCATCAGAAAGAATAGCGTCAGTGTCCTCTTTCATCTTCAGAATACGAGACTCTTCTTTTTCAGCGAAAAGAACATTGTACTTGGCTTCAAGTTCAGCGTACTGACATTTCAGAGCTTCATATTCCTCTTTGGAAACATACTCTTCCTTGTCGTCTTCTTCCTCTTTGTCTTCTTTTTCTTCTTCGGAGCCTTCCCCTTCGTCCTCATCATCTTTCTCTTCAAACTGCTTATGGTCTTCAACGGTACCGGCCTCAACCTCTTCGCCATCAGCGGAAGTCTCCTCTACCTCTACCTCTTTAGCACAACCACAGTCTTCACAATCGGAGAATTTGATAGAACGCTCGGTAAGCTCATCCCAATTGAACTCTTCGCAACCTTCGCAATCCTTCATCTCGGCCTTTTCTTTCTCAATTTCAAAGACGGACATTTCACATTTCTCACAGTCTACCTCATCAGCAGCCTTGACAAACATATACTTGCCGTCCATAGAACCGATATAGATAAGATTAGCGGAGTCACGAGCAAATTCAATAAATTTGTTCATAGATTCACCACTTTCTGTTTCAATAAGACCGAGTTTTTTTCTAATGCGTTTAGCTTTATTTGCAACACCCTCGTCGTATTTTTCACCATACTGTTGAGCAGCAAGCAAACCGCCAGCATTATAAACAAGAGTCCCATTTTTATATTGCATAACCGGATATTTCAAGTGTGAAGACGGCGAGTCTTCCCAACCGTCCTCTACAAGAAGATATACGGATTTAACAATAGTCTTATAATTCTTTGCCTTCAGAACAGTATTCCGAAGTTCAGCCTTACTTACATCGCCCCAACTATCTTCTGATACAGCGTCTTTGCTTTTATCAACCTTAATCGGGTCGCCAGTACCCCATTCAGACTTGGCAAGAAATTCTTGTTTGTCTTCTGGGATTTCAATGTTATACTTCTTTAAAACATTCATTTTATTGTAAGCAAACGACATTTTTTGTTTAAATCTAACAAACTCTTCTGTCTTTGTATAGCCAGAAAGTTCAAGTCTTGCGCCATCAATTCCTTCTTGATACTCTTCCATCGTGTTCGGGTCTTTCCCAAGAATTGTAACACCAAGGAACATAAAGGACTTTACCTTTTCAATGCCCTCATCCATATAAGAGTCAAGGAATTCAACTTCAACAGAAACCTTTTTATTGCCCTTTTTCTTTAACAACTGGCCAAGCTGATGGTTGTATTCATACCAAAGCAAAGCGTCCTTAATATGAATCCACTTTTTACCATCACGCTCTTCAACAGTAATTGTTGCGCTTTCTGGAATAAGGCCAACAGGATGTTCTGCGCCATCATACTGATAGTCGTAGAAAATCTTACCCTCTTCATCAAAGTTTACATTACAATTATGTTCTTCTGTATCGCCAATAGTTGTATTGTAAAAAGCAAGAACTGGTTTGTTGTAAAAGGTCGGAATTGCAGATTCAAAGCTTTCTTCAAGAAATTCCGAACCATTTCTGTTTATACCATTAGAAATAGCCCAGATGTCCATAGACAGGAATTGCTTGTCAGATAATTCTTTAACATCATAATCGTTTACTTCTAAAGCAAAAATCTTTTTCATCATCTGCCCTCCATAAACGATTATTCATCAACATTAATGAATTTGTTGATTCTTGCATCCATACTGACAAGTCTGTGTGGCTCATAACCATTCATTTCAATATAGTCATTAATATTAATCACAATGGCTGTGTAAGGAATAAGGTCACGAAGGAACCCATCCATAACAACTTTTGTTGCATAATCGCCAACGTTTGTACACATTGTGATTACTTCCTTAACGGCATCTTCAAGGTCTGCCATATATTCTAACAAGTCTTCAAACATAACCTTGATGTTTTGATAATCTTTTGCTTCAGCAGGGACATTTGGTCTTGGCAAATATTCATTTCTTTCTGCA
>CADBPJ010000310.1 GCA_902796445.1 uncultured Ruminococcus sp.
ATATACCTCCTGACCTGTACCCAAAGCGACCTCATTCAAATTAGCTGCGAATACGGACTCGTCCAAAGAACCGTTGCGTATGTCGTAGTGAGGAGTGACGGTGTTGAACCATGCCGGAATTGGAGCCTCGTCTGCAACTGTATCTACATCGATAGTTGGAGGAACTATAGGCTGAGGAGCGGCAGCAGCCGGAACTGCAGTGGGAACTGGAGCGGCCTTTGCTCCCTTGATCTTATCCAACTCTGCAACGAGCTCTGTCATCTTGAGCAGCTCGGCAATCTTCTTCATGCGATAGAATGCGTTTGACACCTCGTCATCGTCGATAGGATTATGATGAGACAGACGATTGCGCGTCTGGTGCAACTCTTCTACCCATGTAGCCATACTGCTGGCATCTGCCGGATTGAGCACACCTTTATCCACGAGTTCCATCTTGAAACCAAGAACGAATGCCTTGAGGTTATCAAAGTCGATAAGCACCATTCTGTTGGTGCCAGGGTCAAGCATCTGCTCTCTGTTTCTCCATGCAACTTGCTGGGCTCCCTTGAGCCTGTCAAAGTATTCCTCATCCCATTTCTTGCTGCCGCAAACTGACTGAATGAAACTCACTTCAAATAAACGCATGGCCTCAATGAAGAAGCCGCAGGCTTTATATAGATTCTCGTTCATATCGTGGTTGTTGTTTATTCTAAGCCGTCAAAAAGTGTAGGACCATCGTCTGTGGTGACGTGGATATCCTTGCTGTCTCTGATGAGGGACTCTGCATTCTGGAGGAGACCAGATGCCTGGGCGTAGTCATCTGTTGTTATAGGCAGAAGTTCCTTGAGAACTACGAGTACTCTCCAGAACTCATTGTTGATGTCGTTGCCATACTGGGCGATAAATGGAAGGAGATAGTTTCTATCACCAGACTTCCATAAACGCATAGCCATATGGACACGATCAATTAACGGTTTATCTTCTGATATCTGCCTAAGGCTAAGATTTGTCCTTTCCTTGAAACTGGCCAAATGCTGTTTGTGGCCTGCCTCGTCCCTTATCAAAAGGCTGGCTCTTTGTATATCTCCAATATTGACATTCATACCGACGCGGGTAAACTTTGCGGCATCATCAAAATCAGTCTCACCCATTCCATTAAGTTGGAGCCATCCTATATAAAACTTTGTGTATTCATCCCCAGCAAAATCTCTCAAAAGGGCTGTAAATGCGGATGTTCGAGCAAGTTCAAGTAGTTCAGCAACTGTAACTTCACTGCCATCAGATTTCTCCACAAGCTCATAATTACCGAATTCACTGACTGCTTTTCCGAAGCATGCAGTTAATAAATCTGCGCCGCGGAACCCAAGAGAATATAGGGCTTTCACTTCCTCGGACACCTTTTCTTGGATAGCTTTCTTTACTTGTTTATAGTTTGCAAAGCCATTCTTTTCTGATGGTCTGCACGCGACCGTCACTGATGATTCTAGTGCATCTCCAGCATTGGCAATCATTCGAGTGTCTCTTTCCGTATCTATTGCCCAACTTCCAGTAATATTCATTCTTGCGCCAAGGATTGAGTTGCATAGGGTTGTCCAGGCTTCTGTGCTCTGGTGCGCAAACATAATACTCACAATGCCCGTTGTCTGCTTTTCAATCGCAGAGAATATCTGCAATAACTTATTCTCAAAATGTGCCTTAGCCTCATCTTCATTATTGTTATGATGGTGTTTAAGCGCTGTACATTCCTCTTGTTTAGGTGTTTGAGGGGTAGAGAAGATTATTGGATAATCATCTCTCAGCATTCTCTGTAGCCATATATAGAAGAAGTCTGAAATGTCTGCGTATGCAATTGCATTATAGTAGGGAGGATCTGTAACAACACACGTAATGGATTTTTCTTTAAACTGATACTGATCTCCACTAGAAGCATTGATAAGCGTAGTTGAGAATGGACATTCACTTTCACTTTCAATATACCTTATAATCCAGTCTAATTGGTTAATTGCACCACTAGTTGATTTGGCGAAAATATTAAGCTCGGGAAAGTCGGATATCATAGCTATTGCTTGCCTTCCAAATAAGCTTGTTAACTGTTCATTCTGTGGAATCCATCTCCCGAATGAAGTATTATAAGCAGCTACTCTATCAAGCCACAAAGCAAGATATGATTTCACCGCCCTTAAATATTCTGAACCATGCGTGGAAAAATTTTTGATAATATCAGAAAGCGTAGAGATTGCGAATAATTGGCGATGTAGGAACAGTTGTGTCCATTTTGTTATTCCCCACGAAAAAGTATCTCCTCCTCCAGAATTACGTTGCATGGATGTTTTGGAGATGCTATCCGGGTCAATATCGATTGTGGGATTATCTGATTGATCTGCTAGATAATACTCTTTACCCTTTCCATTGTCTTCGATCCTAGCAATAAGTCGGAGTCCCAGACCGATTGAATTAGACTGTGCCTTTACATCTTCAATTGACACAGTTGAGCCACAGCAAGGACATGTAATATTACCCCTGTTGTTCCAGCCTTTTAACGAACATGTGCCATGTTTGATCTCAAAGTCTATAGAAGATCCATTTATGATTGGATTCATATAGACCTTGTGTCTAGAATTATTAGACAAATAAAATTGTTTCAACATTGGAATCTCAGCATCGCACGATGGATTTGAACAATGTACTGTTCTGGCCCAATAATAGGCAACCGGCGTTTTTCCATTATGCGAGGGGTATATATGACCAATTTTCTTCCTGGCCTCTAGAAGACATTTCCTTGCATGATATTCAACATCAAATGCAAGTCTATTTGAGAGATATACGGTATTTCCTGAGAAGAAAGACAATCCCTTCTCGGCAAGCATTTGTTCTCCTAACTCGCCATATAATGCATCGAATTCTGGTCTAGAATATGTGATTGGTTTGCCATATAGTTGAGGGAATTCCAACGACCCCTTTTCAATAATATGAGCAACAGGATTAATGTCATTTCCAAAGCTACGACAGCCAAGTCGAGCAGCCTCTAGAGGGATAGCTCCCCCTCCGGCAAACGGGTCAAATAATGAAGGCATGTTTTCCTGAAAAGACATAATCGCATCTCGAAGTCTTTCTTCACAGGAAACAATTTCAGCAGATTGTCTATGCCTGTCTGGTATAGAATACAGTTGCTCCTGTGCGGCGAAAATTGCATCATACGATTTGTGGAAAGCCTTAGATAGATGAGTGTAAGTTTTTTCAGGAAACCTTTCTGAGTTGTATGCAATCCAGATTAGCTTTCTTGCTAACATAAGTATTCTGTCATCATCCTTGCTTTCACTCTTAACCAATGAAAAGTCTTGAAGTGAATCTTTTGATAATGCACCTCCACTTTTCATCGCTTGTTGACTATCATCAGAAAATTTAGCAATGAACATCAGAAGTCGATTGCGAAGATTATCCTCCATAAGATCAATACCGGCGGTGTACGGAATATCAGTATATGGTTTTAATCTAACATCGCGGCTTAATAAATCGCTAACAGCATCAATGAATGCAATTGGGCAATTCTCATCTAATGGGTCAAATACCAGAGATGCAAACACAGCTGCGCGACACACAGGCAAAGGACGACGTGCCCACCAGATATGCAAGGTAGAAATATGTCCATGATGGATGTATTTATCTCTTACGCTCTCTGCCGAAATCTCCTTGATCGGCATGGCAACTTCTATAAGCTTCTTAGCTTTCATGCTTCATCGTTTCTTTATAAAGATCTAATCCTATCACTCGAGCAAAACCTGTTACTTGATAGGATGAAGTAGTTCTGTTGGTTGTACATCCAAACATTTCGCAATCTCAACTAAAGTTTCAAGATTTGGCTGCATTTTGTTTGTACACAATTTAGAAACCGTAGCAGGATCTTTCCCGAGTTGCTCGGCAAGCCATTTATTAGTGCGCTTTTTCTCAACCAAGACAACTTTAAGTCTGTTTATGTCTTCCATTTTGATTGTTCTTGCATTGCAAAGATAGAATTTATATTGAAATATAATTCATTTTATTGAAATTATTAGAATCCAATATTTCAGAAGAGTCAACGCCAACCTGTCACCCCACAAGCAGGTTGGCATCCACAGCTATAAGACTTATAACTTTTATAAATCTTATAAATTCTATAAGTCTTATATCTTGATAAGCCTAATGAGACCCGCCATCATCCACATCCGCGCCAGCCATCTCCAACTCCTTAACCTCCGCTTCGAGCTCACGAATCCGATGCTTGTTGGATTTTGCTTTGCCATTGGCAAAGTCCTGCCTGACTCTATGATAGACAATCTCCTTATCCTTAAATTCCAGAATACTGGCCGCATCATACGCACGCCTGGCCCAGGCGTCATCCGACCAGCGGGATTCGTAGAGAGTCCAGAGTATCCTACATTCCCGCATCAATACATAACGAGGCTATGCTTTCTGGTGCCTGGACATCCATAGCACAGTAGATATCCCGTTGCTTC
>CADBPJ010000311.1 GCA_902796445.1 uncultured Ruminococcus sp.
CCCATTGTGATTGTTCTTTCTCTGTCTTAATCTCTGATAGAGTGGGCTGTTCCGGTGGGGTCATATTGAACCCCTCCTCGGTTCAGCGAACAGGTATAGTTACCCCTGGGCGTGGAGATTTTTGGTGTTTATACGGTGTTGCCTTATATCACACTTGGCGGTATCTGGCACTTTTTTCTGTGCGGTATTGCCTTAATTATAACTTCCTTTTGCTCTTATCATATCGATATTTTTTTACTTTGCAAACTAAAGATTTTTGCACTGTAGACAACTACACAACTTTGATGATGTTAGCAAAAAATCATGTAAGTGCCTTTGTTGGTTCTGAATGCGTGCTTTGGTCTGTCCTATTCAAAACACTGAGGAGAGATAATTCTCATGACAAAATATATGCATTCCCCATTGAGGGGTTCGACACGAAATTAAAGATCTCACTGGTTTATAACAAGTGGAGCGTCTTGCCTATCTATACAAGAGAGCTCATTAAAATTGCTCGTGATATGTACCAGCACGACGCTTACTTTAATTATCTAAAAAAGACATAATTATATAATGGCAAATAAAAACCGGATGCTGAGGCTGGCTTACATTAGCATCCGGCTTTAATAAGGTCTATGATTAGCACAAAGCCGAAGCGGAGGTAATGCTTCGGCCTTCGTTAGTGCTATTTTGGAAAAAATGTAACGCAAACATATTAGCTCAAACCTCCTATTAAATGGAAATGAATAATCTTGCTTATGCTAGTATATTTTTTCATACTTTCCTACTTGACTGAATATATATAATTGCGGTATAATCATGAAACATTGCTGGGGGCGCCCACTATATGGCTGAGAACGCAATAGCGTGACCCCTATTACTTGATCCGGATAATACCGGCGGAAGGAGGCATTCATATGTTTTATAATGCGGAAGGTGGCCTCACCACCTTAGGCTACACTCTTGTAGCAATTACAATTTTCGCTCTGATCGTTCTGATCTCAGTTATCACCGAAAAAAGCAAACCAATCGGCACTACTCAAATAGCTTTTACATCCATGGCGATTTCATTGGCCACGGCTTTTTCATTTATTAAAGTATTTGCGATGCCGATGGGAGGTTCAGTGACACTGCTGTCGATGCTGATGGTAACTCTGGTTGCATATTGGTATGGGCCTGCAGCAGGAATCCTTGGAGGCGTTGTTTACGGACTTCTTCAAATGGCAATTGACCCTTATATAATAAGCATTCCGCAAATGCTTATAGATTATCCTCTCGCATTCGGTGCTCTTGGTATAGCCGGCTTCTTCAGGAATAAAAAGAACGGCATAATAATCGGATATTTATTCGGTATTACCGGGCGTTTCTTCTTTTCTTTCCTATCAGGAGTTATTTTCTTTGGAATGTACGCACCTGAATCCTTCACAATGCTTGGTAAGGAGATTCCTTTAAACGCATACACCTATTCCGCGCTATACAACGCCGGATACATATATGCAGAAGCTGCAATAACCATAGTTATTCTTATGGCTCCCGCTGTTAGAAACGCTCTTGATTATATAAAGAAAATGGCAACTGAGAGAATGACACAGAAAGCAACAAACGCATGAGAACAGAAAAGACCGCTCTTATAGTCGGCGCAGGCGAATTTACCAATAGAGGACTAGATAAATCGTTTGACATGGTTATCGCCGCTGACGCCGGACTGACAAAACTGAACGATAACAACATCACTCCTGATGTGATTATAGGAGATTTTGATTCGCTAGGATTTGCACCTGATGGACCAGACGTCATTTCACTTCCAATTGAAAAAGATCTTACAGACTTAGAGGCTGCTATGCGACGTGCATGGGACAGCGGATGTAGAAATATGCTCCTTTATGGTGTAACAGGCGGAAATCGTATAGATCATTTTCTTGGCAACTTGCAGCTTGGAGCTGAATACAGCCGGCGTGGCGCAAAAGTGCGAATGGTGGCTCCGGATTACAGCGTATACTTTTTAACTAATGGAGAAATAACACTTCATGGTCATACCGGAACGATTTTTTCGGTATTATCTCACACTATTAAATCTGAAGGTGTTTCTATATTGGGTGATGCTAAATATAGGATTTGCGGATCTTGCCTTGAGAATAAAGGAACACTTGGAATCAGCAACGAGATGCAAGGTAACACAATTACAGTCTCTGTTAAAAAGGGGACTCTAATAATCCTTATTTATGAAAGCTGAACCTTATTCCACTTTCACACATCAATTATGAAGCTACTAATTTCATGGGATTCATCAGAAATAAATATTGCTCTGTATTTTCACTCGGTAAAGTATAACTGTTTAGGGCTTCTTGGCTTATCCGGTATGCTAAGTTTGATTATTCCTTTTTCTACCAATGGCATTACATAATCTTTAATAACATATGATATTGATTCCAGTCCAAGATAGTCCGCTATTTCTTTTCTTGTGCGAGGTGTTTTGCAGAACTCAACCAACCCTCTTGTTTTATCGTCAAAATCCACTTCAACTGGATGATTGTCAGTACTATTAAAGAATGTTA
>CADBPJ010000312.1 GCA_902796445.1 uncultured Ruminococcus sp.
TATTTTGCGCGAAGTGGTATTTTTACCCCATCTCGCACAAAATAGTGAGTCGTTATTTTGCGCAAAACTATATTTTTAGTATAGTTCCCGCAAAATAACGACTTAAAATATTAGAATAATTATGATAATAATGCAGTTACTTAGCCACCAACGCTTCGCACAACTTGCGCTGCAACACACGGGCATCGAGCACAGACATTTCGCAATCCATGATGGCAAAGGCAAGCTTGTGGCCATCGGTGCCGTCGCAGATGCCTGCGAGCGAGCTGATGCCGTAAGGATGAGAAAGGGTGCCTGTCTTAGCCTTTATCTTGCCACGAGTTTTTGGTCCTGTCATTTCGCGCTTCAAAGTGCCATCGGTGCCTGAGACTGAAAGGTTGCGCTCAAGAGCCTCACGGATATCGGGGTCGCGATAGCCATAGTCGAGAACGGCAGTAAGCGCACGAGGCGAAAGATGATTGTGGGTACAAAGACCGCAACCATCGTGGATAACGAGCGACTTGTGGGTCATGCCAACTTCATCGTGAAGGAAACGACGAAGGTAGGCAACGCCTGCTGTGGCAGGATGTTGATTGGGGTCTACCCTATGGCCTATGGTATAGAGCATGGCTGTGGCCTGGGTGTTGGAACTATTCTTCCACATTTTCTTCACCACCTCGTCGATGGCAAGGGTGTCGGAATGCACGGCTGTCATTCCCTTAGGAGTTGGAGCCTGAACAATCTGGCTATCTCTAACGGCAATACCCTGCGAACGGAGAGCCGACTTCAGGGCTGCTATGATGCGAGTGTCGCCCTTGTAGAGCAAACCATATTTAGAGAATGAGAGGTCCCAAGGATACCAATGGGCTTCGCTCTGCACCGGTTGTTTTGCCACGAGGTCAACAATCATTTTACCACCAATTTTCTTTACTCCCTTTTGGCTTAGAGCCTTGGCAAAGTCGTTTAGGTCTACAGGCTGCAACTGTGGGTTCAAACCGCCACTAAAGGCTACATCGCCATTCAAGCAGCCATCGGCAGCCACCTTGCCACGCATAAACATAGTGGTGTAGTAGATATAGTTGCATCCCATCAGATGCAGACCGGCGATGCCCGAAAGGAGCTTCATACACGATGCCGACGACATAGCCATATCTTCGTTGCAACCATAAACAGGCTTCTGGGCTGTGATATCGTAGACCATAAAGGCAAATTTGCCAGTAGGGCGAGGACGGAGACTAAACTCCTTGAGTCGCGACTGCAAAGCGGTGTCGACAGGCAGATTGTTAGCTACGGCAATAGTGTCGGCTGCAGTAAGTTTTTTATTCTTATTGCTTCCGCACTCTGTGAATAGGGATATAATAAATACTACTAATACTACAATGCCCAATATAACGGCAGCTGTGAGTATGGATAGTAGCAGGAATTTAGTTTTATTTGGTTTCATGATGCAAAAGTACACATTATCTTTTTATTGTGCAAACGATTGCTACAGAAATACAAATATCTATAAAAATCTATTACTGCCCGGCAAAACTAATAATGCAGTTATAAACGGGCTGAAAGCCCAATAATCACATAGCCCAGGGCAGCGCCTTGGGTAAACATTATACCACACATCTCCATTCGCCTTGTAAGGGCAAAAGCCTAATTATTAAGGTGTTAATCTGCAAGATATGAGATTGAACCCTAAACAGCAAAAGCATCGTCAAAGTTTAAAGAATACTAAAAGATTTTCATTTGCTTGAAAATCCTTTTAAAATGCCTAAATTTGCAATGCCATTAGAAATGATGGCAAGCATAATTAGAAAGCAACATAGCTTTGTTCTATCTGAGAATCTGGACAATTCGCAGTACACAGGAACGACAGCCCAGGTTGTTTATCTAAATATGTATACTCATATCCATCCCGCTTCTGTGGGATGGGAATCTCTATACATTCGTTCTCGAAGTTTTAGTTAACTTTGCAACCGAACTATCATCCAAATCTGCATAACATGAATTCATATTCCGGAATTGTCATAGAATAAAGCGGAAGGTCTGAACAATTTTCAGACTTTACTCCCATACCATGCAAAGGATTCAACATTCTTTGCAAGGCAAAGCGCTATGGCAGATGGTGGGTGCTCAAGGGATTGAAGGAGCCATATCGCCAAGACGAAAACTACAAGAACTTACTGCACAAAGAGTTCGATATCATCATATCCCTGCAGCATCCCAATATCGTATCAGCCTACA
>CADBPJ010000313.1 GCA_902796445.1 uncultured Ruminococcus sp.
GGTCAGGAAGTATCTTGACATGACCGACTTCAATGATCCGGATCCGATGCCAAAGGAGCCCGCGGTGTGCCCGAAATTGGAGCCGTATAAGGCAAAGATCGATGAATGGCTGTGTGAGGACAAAAGTGCACCAAGAAAGCAGCGTCACACTGCAAAACGAGTATTTGAGCGGTTGGGAGATGAGTTTCCAGGCTTTGACTGTTCCGAACGCACTGTCCGTACTTACGTGGCGAAACGTAAGGTTGAGCTCGCGCTGAAAAAGCCGGAAGGGTACATTCCACTGGTTCACCAGCCGGGAGAGGCACAGGCGGACTTTGGCGCTGCTGACTACGTTGAAGCTGGCATACAGCGCTCCGGAAAGTACTTTGTACTCGACTTCCCATACAGCAACGCAGGTTTTATTCAGCTGCAGCCCGGAGAGAATTTGGAATGCCTGATGGAGTCCATGGTCTCCATCTTCAACCACATCGGTGGTGTTCCCATCGAGATTTGGTTTGACAATGCCAGCAGCATGGTGACAGATGTCATCCGCGGCGGAGGCCGGAACCTTGTAGATCGCTTTGTTCGTTTTTCGGAGCATTACAGTTTCACGCCGGTATTCATGAATCCCGCGTCAGGGAACGAAAAAGGAGCTGTAGAGGCCAAGGTTCGTTACTCCAGAAACAACCTGCTTGTTCCCGTACCCCGGTTTCTGTCTTTGAAGGCATACAACGAAGAACTTTTGACTAAGTGTGACAAGGATGAGGATCGGGCACATTACCGTCACCCGGACGAGACGATTGAAGATCGCTTTAAACAAGACAGCAAGGTGCTTCGGAGGCTGCCTGCAAAGCCCTTCGACACAGCCAAATACGAGCGCGTAACCACAGATAAGTGGGGGAAGTTCACCCTGAATGCCGGAAAGCATTCCTATTCGGCTGCTCCCGAGTTCGCCGGTCAGGAGCTGTGGATCAAGCTTACTGCCGAGTACGTAACCGTCTTAGATCTCAACCAGTGCGAAATTGTGACGCACCGTAGGTTGTACGGTGATGACGTTCAGGAGAGCATGGCCTGGCTGCCTTATCTGAAAGCCATTTCCCGAAAACCTCGGTCCCTGCGGAATACAGAGATCTATTCTATGCTCCCAGAGAACATGAGGACTTTTCTGAACAGGTGTCAAAACACAGAGCGTGGCAGGGTGCTGAAAATGCTCTGTGAGCTTACCGAACGCACCGGTTTTGACAGTGCAGTACAGACTGTTAACCAGGCAATTCTCTATAACGCGACAGATCCTGAAAGCCTCAAGACGCTCTACAGGCGGCTCTATTCAGATGTCCCGGTACTCGCTCCTCTTGAGATTACTGACACAATGCCCAAAGTTGTGCAGTTTCCCGCAAATCTGGAGAGCTATGACAGTCTCCTCAGGAAGAAGGTGACGACATGACAGTCACACCATTCCTGAAAGAAATCACCATATGCTGCCGCCAGCTCAAGCTTTCATCCAATCTAGTCGATAACGCCATGACAATAGACGGTGAAAGCAACCAGGAGTATCTTTACCGCCTTCTGAGTAACGAGGTGGAATACAGACGTAAACAGCGGATTAAAAAGCTGATTAACACAGCCGGGTTTCCAAGGCCCTATTCCTTCTCTCAGTTCAAGCCGAATGAAGTGGAGTTCCCTGCGGCTTGTTCTTTCGAGGCACTGCGTTCCCTGACTTTCCACGAAGAGGGGAACAATCTCATCATGTATGGTTGCACAGGGACCGGCAAGACCATGCTCTCCACATGTATCGGGGTCAACTGCTGCGAGCACGGCATTCCTACCGCATTCCACCGGACGGCTTCTCTGGTAAATCAACTTTCGGAACAGAAAGCCGCCGGCACTCTGACAAAGTTCCTCAAGAAGCTGAACAAAGCTGAAGTTGTCATTTTGGATGAATTTGGATACGTTCCCTATGACCGTACCGGAGCTCAGCTGCTGTTCGATTATCTATCCGAAATCCACGAAAAGAAAACTATCATCCTGAACACCAATCTGGAGTTCTCACGCTGGGTCAACGTGTTATACGATGAGCAGATGACAGCCGCCTTGATCGGCCGTCTTACCCACCACTGCCATCTGATTCTCTTCCCTGGCGAGAATAACCGCCTTAGAGAGTCCAGCCTGAATCATACCTATAATGATATAGCGGCCAGAGCCCGCGGGGAGGGAAACCATGACTGAAAAATGGCAGATGCCTTTTTCCCTTGTCAGCAGGCACGCTGGCGTGTATACGACAGCGTCCAAGACGACTTGTGCATCCAGAGGGGTCAACAGATGATAAGACCAAAGAACATACAAATCAGCTATGAGCTTTTCCTTGACATGATCGCTTACATCTCCGACCATCCAGATGAGTCTGACTACCGACTTGATGCCATTTCTACAGCAGTTAACAACAAGCTTGAGGCCATGGTCCGGAGAGACCTCTATACGGTGTACAAAACCGGTGCTACCAGTGAAATCCGCGCCATGGCAAAGGAGCAGTACATGGATATGATGGGCATCCCTAGCTCCTACCGTTGGAGCAATAAGAAAGATGTCAATGTGCAATCCTCTGGTGATAAACGACGTATGAGTGACATCTGAAACCATATATGAAAAGAAGATTCACTCCCGGGCGTAGACCTGGCGGTACATACCAATAGATTGCATCTTCCACCAATCATGGCAGAAACCCTTATGGTTGATTTTCCATATGTTGTATTAACCGTATACCTCACTAAGTATAAAAAGTTTCTCTGCAATTCGGTATCCCTTTTCCGAACTTTTTCGGATTAATTGGCTATTTGCCGAAATGTCCATTTTGGACTTGCCGAACTGAGGAAAAAGTTTTGCCGAAATGGGGAAAAACTACTTGCCAAAAACACCCTTTTGTTCTTTCTATATAATCCTTTATCGTAACATCATCAACGTCTGTCAACCCAAAGTACTTTTTTACATAGCTTGCTATTGATTTCATCCTGCTAACTAATAGAACATCTAAGTTTTCTAAAGCGCTACTTATGTATCTTTCGTGTGCGCAATACATAATTACATCAAAACGACCATCA
>CADBPJ010000314.1 GCA_902796445.1 uncultured Ruminococcus sp.
ACCTTCTCCAGGATCGAGACCCGGTTCTGGACCAAGGAGGAGTATCTTCGGTTCGCGGAGGCCGTCCGGCCCGACCGGCTGGGGTATATCTGCTTTGAGATGCTCTACTGGTGCGGCATCCGGAAGGGGGAGCTCCGGGCGCTGAACCCGGGGGACTTTGACCTTGACCGGAATCTGGTGCGGATCCGCAAGACCATGTCCTATTCCGGAGACAAGGAGACGATCGGCCCCGTCAAGGACGCGGGAAGCCGCCGCCAGGTGGTCATGCCGGAATTCCTGACGGCGGAGGTGAAGGCATGGATCGAGGAACAGGGCTTCGGCCCCGGGGATCTGGTCTTTCCCGTAAGCCGGGAGTATCTGAACGAAGCCCTGAGGGCCGGGGCAAGGAAGGCCGGCGTTCCGGAAATCCGGGTCCACGACCTGCGGCACTCCCACGTATCCCTGCTGATCCACATGGGCTACAGCGCCGTGGCCATCGGAAAGCGGGTGGGGCATAAGAGCGCGGACATCACCTATGCCTACGCCCACATGTTCCCCACGGAGCAGGAGCAGATCGCCGCGGATCTGGCAAAGCTGGAAGGAGGTGCGGACTGTGGCTGTGAAGAAGTGCCGGAGAGCGCGTGACCACATCCTGGGGTTCGTCATGTCCCCGGAGGAGGCGGCCATTCTCAAATGCCGGGTGAATCTCACGGGCCTGACCCAGCAGGCGTATGTGCTGGGGTGCCTGTTCCGTCAGCCGCTTTCCGTCGCCGGGACGCCCCGGGTCTACCGGCGGATGCAGATGTTCCTGGACGAGGCGATTTCGTCCCTGGAGACCTCCCGGGAGATGCCGGGAGACGTGACCCTCAACGGGGTCTTGTTCCTGGTCCGGATCTACGAAATGCTGATCCGGGCATAGAAAAGGCGTCACCCCAGGCCTGGCAGCTTTCCGGGTGACGCCCATACAGGAGGCCAGAGCGGAATCCCGCCCCGTTCTCTCCTCCAAAGTAGCAGAAAAGCGGCGGGAAGTCAATTCTTTTAGGAGGATTTTTATGTCGTTTGAAACCTATCTGATGGAAAGCGGCCCCCTCAAGACGGGCCCCCGTTACTATGCAGGAACCAAGTCCCAGATGGAGGACTTCCATGACCAGCTGGTCTGCGACTTCTTCTGGCGCCACGCGGTCCAGGATGGAAACCCCTTCTCCCCGGTACAGGTCCTGGATTCCCGGGAGGTGAACTATGGCATTCTGCGGTTCGACTACCTGGACCTGGACGGGAATCTCTACAAGCTCCGGGCCCGGCAGGCCTGTCTGCGGTATCTGTGGGTCCGGTACGGCTCCCGCTTCTTCCGCATGGTCAAGCCTCAGTTTGAGGATCTGCTCTGGGACCGGTACGATTCCCCCCACGGCTGGCGGGAGCTGGGCGAGCATTTCTTCGGCCTGCCCGGCGTCTTCCGGCAGGAAGCGGGCATCCTCTGCGCGCAGGTCTACTGCCTGGACGAGAGCTTCTCCTCCCGGCAGGAGGCCGAGGCGGATATCCTGACGCCGCCCCCCGCCGTTAATCTGCAGTGCGCCCTGGATGAGATCTTTTCGCCCGTGTAAGGAGGCAGCTATGGCAATTTTGACTGAATTCTTCAACAATCAGCGCAATCTGGAATCCATCCGTCTGCCCCAGGGCAGCCTCCTTGCGGGCTACGTCCTGGAGACCGGCTACGGGACCTTCACCGTCACCACCAACACCGCCCTCCAGCGGATCGCCGGGGAACTGCCCCGGGGCGGGCTGCTTTTGGCCATGGCCGCGCCTTCCTGCGCCACCCTGCTGCGGGTTCGGGACGTAGTTTCCTCGCCCCTTGGCAGCATGGAACGGATGACCTTCTATGAGCTGGGCAAGCGCGCCATGCCCGAGCTGGATCCCCTGACGAACACGGATATGTCCTGGTCCTGCAGGACCTGCGACGTGCTGGGTTCCTTCTACGAAATGGGCTCCGCCGTCTTCTTCTCCGGCGACCTCCGGGGACTTGCTTCCCCCAGCGAGTACCGGGTCTACCAGCCCGGGGCCCTGCTGGAACTGGTGGTCAACGGGGTCTACGGATCGGAGAGCGGCGGCCTGTTCCGGGCCCGGGAGTATACCGAAAACGGTGCGGGCTTCGTCCCTGCCGCGGACTACTGCGTCATCGGAAGGTACCGTCCCACGGAATTTTTCCAGAACTGCGCCGCACCCACCTGCCTGTACCTGTCGGACATTGCCGGGCACCGGCTGGCCCTCTTCGGGAAGACCCGTTCGGGCAAGTCCAACACTGCCAAGGTCATCACCGCCCAGCTTCTTATGCGCAACGCCGTGAAGAAGGATCTGGGCCAGCTGATCATCGACACCAACGGCGAGTACGCCAACGACAACGCCCAGGACGGCCTGTGCCTGAAGAGCCGCTTTCCCGACCAGTGCGTAGTCTATGCGGTGCAGGTCAGGCCCGGCAGCACCGCCCGGGTCCTTCGGTGCAACTTCTACCTGATCCCCCAGCTGGCCATGGAGATCTTCCGGAATAAGCTGGCGGATACCTCCTCCAACTATGTCAGCGCCTTCCTGTCCGTCAGCCTGCCCAGCCTGGAGGAGATCCGGGCCATGCCGCCGGGCGGGGACCGGATCCGTGCAATCCGGCAGGTGCAGATTCTCTGGGCGATCCTCCACGAGGCTGGCTTCCCGGCGGACGAGACAAAACTGGCAAGCCTGGGCCTTAGCATCCACAGCGGCGGATCTCCCTTCGACCCGGGCTTCCGCAGCGAGCTCCGGGACGCCATCGGCAGAAGCGGCAAGCCCGCCCCGTCGAGCCTCCCGGAGCTGCTGGAGGAGCTGAAAGCGGTCAATCAGTACCAGAAGGGCAACGCAAACAGCGATTTTCTCAAGAGTAAAAACGGCAATCCCATTCTCCAGGCGGACGAGCTGAATATGCTCAAGTTCCTGGTCCCCGGCAGCGGATCCGGGGTCAAGTGCCTGAGCAGCTGTCGGTACCTTCACCACAAGGACGCCGGGAACTTCACCCGGGAGATCCCCCAGCTGCTGGACGAGGCAAAGACCGTGATCCTGGACCTGTCCAACGCCAAGCCCAGCCTGGTGGATTTCCTGACGAAGGAGGTCTGCACGGTGGTCTTCCGGCATCAGGAGAGCCTGTTCACCAACAACGCCCTGGGGGACCGGTACGTCCAGATCCTGGCGGAGGAGGCCCACAACTATTTCCCCGCCAGCGACAAGGACACGGCAAATATCTACGCACGGATCGCCAAGGAGGGAGCCAAGTACCATATTGGCCTGACCTACTCCACCCAGTCCCCCAGCACGATTTCCGGGGAGCTGCTCTCCCAGACGGAGAACTTCGTGGTGGCCCACCTGGACAGCTCCCATGAGGTGGAGGCCCTGGTCCGGCGATCCGCCCCCTTCGAGGGGGTGGGAGAGAATATCCTCCATACCCGGACGCCGGGATATGTGCATCTGCTCACCGCCTCCCAGCGGTACCCCATCCCCGTGCAGATCAAGAACTTCCGGGAGGTGTCCTGATGGCTTATTCCCAGGCTACGGGCAGACTGCCCTTTGAGTCCGCCAGCAAGACGGGCTACCTGCCCCTTATGCAGGATCCCCTGATCTCCAGACTGGTGCAGGCCTTCGAAATCTCGGAGGCCCTGCCCCAGGGAAACCATATCCCGCTGAACTGGAAACGCCTCGCCCCCGGGGAGAGCCCTATCCGGACGGTCATCGCCTGCGACGGTTCCTACCAGGAGATCCAGCGGAAGCTGTGCAGCCTTACATACATCCGGGCGGGCCTCCAGCGGATGCCCGTTACCGCGGACAGCACGCCCATCCATCCATCCCTTTCAGATGCAGGAGGACATCCTCCGCAGCTCGGACAGCATGCAGACGGTCCTTCCGGTGGACATTCCCTGTCACAGCCGCCGGGAATTCAGCCGCCGCATCCGCATGGCCATCTACGAGACGGTGAAGTCCAAGCCCGGCCT
>CADBPJ010000315.1 GCA_902796445.1 uncultured Ruminococcus sp.
ATCTTTTCGTTATTATTCAAATTATCCTTTCTTGTTGAGAAGGCAAGGAATAATTCAACCACACTACTTGCAGTATATTCGCCACTACGTTTACGCCTAACCCCATCATATTTTCTATGAATAGAGAAGTTTTTTACATGTTTTACAGTTTCATTGAGCATTGGGCCATAAACCACCTCCATCTGGCGCTTAATATCCCAAGGTGTTTGACCTGTGTTCAATACAAGCATGCGATACACTAAGCTAAAAATATCATTAGATAACCAGAAATCTAAGCGTATGGGGTTATTATTAATTTCGGGATTACCTTCGATTGCTGCTAAAAGGGCAGCAGTCCTTTGCATTCCATCAATCACCGTACCTTGGTTTATATTAGAATTTATGAAATCAATAACGGTATCATTATTTAATGAACTATAATCCGCCTCAACTGAAACACCAATTACAATAGGTGGAATGACTGCACCCTCCATCAAATCTTGTATAAGGCGTTTACGAATAGTATTAGCAGATCGCGTATTAAGAACCGGTCTTTGTTCTGGGAGTTTGTTAGCTTCGCCCTTATCTTTATACCATAATATATACTCTTCTATACTTGTGATAGCAGACACGGAAAGGCCATTAGTACGCCTGTCTTGAAGTATTACAATGTTACTTAGTTCCATTTCAATATATTAGGGATTGTCGTTTAATATTTTCAATTTAACCGAAGCATCCGACTGGTCCCATCCGTTTCTGCTTTCAGTCCATCAAATTTACGTTTTTAAATCTCATTCCGATCGTTTCGGCCGGATTTTTTTGTCCATCCATTCTCTATAACAGAGGCGTAGTTCCCCCTTGAAAGCACGTTTCCGTGTGCATGTTTTCGTTTCCCGGAGGCTTACCTTCTATCAAAAATGTATGTCTATCGGTCGGATATTTATTACATCAAGCACTCTTTAAATTCTCTCAGAACATATCCTTTATCAAAATCGGTTATATGATGCTTATCAGGTTCAAAAGCCCAACGATAACGCGGGTCTTCAGGTAATGCAAACAATGTGGCCATCATTTTGCCATCCTTGTCACCAGGGATATGGATTTGACGACAAAAGTTCTGCCAATAGTCGTCGTTTAGTACGGCATTGTAGTATTGAACAAGTTCTTCATCTGAAAACCTAGGGACATAATCCCTTATTTCCAACCCTAACGATTTTGCTTCATCTTCAACCTGCTTTAAGGTCATATTTTTATTGAACATTTTGTTCATCAAGATGGTACGCGTTGACACAATACGTCTATCCTTATAGTTCTCTCTCCAGTGTCTCGCAAGAATATCATCTGGAAACAAATCTTTACCACCGTGGAAATATGACCAAATTTTCTCTGACAAATCTTTCTGTTGATAGAAGCGTACCGCGTGTACCTGAGGTATATCATTAAAGCTCTGGTTAACCGCTAAGTCGTAAAGGAAGCCCTTTTGCTGTCCGCTTCGAGGAAAAACCTGTAAACCTATTGTTGAAAGAGTAGATTTGCTTCCATCGGCACGCACACCAAAATCGCTATTAATATCTAAATCATAATAATACAAAACGCCAATAGCATTATCATCCTCATCTATAGGTAGATAACTATCCTTTTCATTAACATATTTTGTTGCTGCAAAGAATGCTGCAACTCTTAAATCACTGGTCAGATCCAGAAATGTGGTTTTGTTGTAATAGTGCTGTGTTAGCCCAAACAAATTCATTTCGAATCTGTATATAGTCCCACACAAATCAACTCCCAGATCTAATAACTGTACTAATGGGTGAGACATCATCAACAGCATCATTTCCTGCCCCATCATCAGTTCTTTGGTAAATCTATTCTGACCAGGATTCCGACTTAAATTTGACTTGCAAGGGTTATGGAACTCAGACTCTCCTCTAAATAGATATTTTCTATGCCTTAAATTTGGTTTAAGCGAATAGCGGCCAGATTGCAATCGAGTCATCAAAAATTTATCATCCCCTGCGTTATTAAACCACGCTGAAAGAGGATACTCCAAAGAGTCAATCGGTGTTAGTAAATCGCCCTCATTAAATGGCTGATTAAATAATCCAGGAATAGTCCGTAATACAAGAGGTGCTTCTTGTCTATATTTATCTTTCTTTAGAGAATCTTTCTCCTGCTGTAACAAAAACTGAATTGCAGCTTTTATGTCAGGAAAAATGTATTCATTACCCGTAACCATATATAAACCTTTATCAAATCCTTGTTCTGTAAAGGGTACCCTATTCCCGAAAACTCTTTATCGTTTCCATCAGCCCATCCTTTGCCCTTACCGGCATCTGGGTGATGCCGAGGGCGGCTTTTATCTTGGCGTTGCTGACAACATAGTTTTCAGTGAGTTTCTGCATACGGAGCGGCTTGAGGGGGAGATGAGCCAACCGCCAAGTTTGGCGATGCCGTTCATCAGTCCTTTTGGCAGACGCCAAATATGTGCTTTCTTTCCCATTGCCTCTCAGATGACTGCAATCAGTTCATTGGCAGGAAGGGCGTCATCGTCTCGACAATACTACCGTTATTTAAACAGGTACAGTATTGTTCTTAGTTAAGACCAAGTTGTCTGACGAATGAAGAGCTTGCTTGGTACTGTACGGTTGATTCCTTGGTGACAAAGACGCTTCTGCACCGGGTCTTCTAGTTTCAGTAGTTCATCAAGACTCAGGGGATCCGCTTCTGCGAGTCCGCCCTATTTGACATCCCATCCTTGTATAGACGGATTACCTGTTTGATTAATGCATTAGCAACTCAGAGTATTCCCCAGTACTCTTCATACTTTGAACAATGGTCTTTTGTGACCTGAATAAGGGGATGACTATTTAACGAGAGTTTCATTGCCAGATTATCATCAAAGATGTGCTGATAGTAGTATGGGTCGTAGTTCGTGAATCCAGCGAAGAATCTTTGGGATTCCAACAGCTTATTATCATAGCTATTTTTGCTCCCATGGTGCGGAATCTGGAGGAGACCAAGTGTGGAATCTATTCCAAGATACTTATCTACCATCTTCTCAATTCTTTGCCAGACGAAGGTTTCGTTTGCCGATGTATCACCAGTGTATAGACAAGAACCAGGATAAATCCAATTATGATGACACATCCAATGTTCCCAATAGTAACCAGACATCCTTATTGAGTCCACAAAACAACACTTTTCAGCATCTTTCGGATAAGACATTACCAACAGGGAATTCAGATTGATGACTGTTCCAACGGATGGTCTCTTGCCCAAATTTTCGTATATCTGTTTTAGCATGCTTATGTTACCA
>CADBPJ010000316.1 GCA_902796445.1 uncultured Ruminococcus sp.
CGAGAAATGAATTAAAATATTCTGATGTTACAGTTGATGTTCAAACAACTAATCAAGAAAATGAAGCACATAATTTATATTCTACTATTTTGAATACACTTGAAGATAACGAAGATAGGTATAATAATACAATTAAAAATAGAAAAATTAGAATACAATCATTATGTATTTCTGTAGGAATTGTATTGTCATATATAGTTTATTTGATTTTAAAGATTAATATTAATAAAATTCCAGAATTTATTGCTACATATATGTCTAATAAATATGTAATTGTATTTGGACAATGGTTTGTTGCTATTTTATTGGGAAATATACTTTCATATTGGTATATTTTATCAGTATATAAACCGTTATTGCCAAGTACAAAATATGCTGGTTATAGTACATCAAGTCATAAATCAGTATATACAGACGATATTGATGACTATATGGAACATTCAGAAGTACATTTTGGAAGATATTGGGATGCAGAAGATAGAAGAAATAAAATAGAAAAAATATACAAAATAACAAATAAGATAGTATTAGTGCAATTATTAATAAGTGTAATTTTATTCTTTATTATTAAATAAAAGGGGTAAATATGAAAACAAAAGAACAAAGATATAATGAATTATATAGTAGTGGATTAGTAGATTCAATAAAAAGTCTTTATGCAAATAAAAATGTTAATATTAGTGAAGATTACTATGTTTTAATGGCAGATTATATTGATTCACTTAATCAAGTAAAAGACAGTATGATAATTAATCCAACTGAAATAGCAAGAAGTATGCCAGAACTTGTAACAAATATTCAAGATGCAGATTTAGGTGGAATATATGGAATAACAAATGAACAAGGAATAGGTATAGAACAATCTTTAAATTATAATGAAAAAAAATTATATTTTTTTCACGAATTAACACACGCATTACAAACAAGCAATATAAATGGACAAGAACAATGTGCTTTTTATAATGGACACGATGGAATGTTTTTAACTGAAGCTACAACTCAATATACAGCAGAAATGTTATACAATATTTCAAATGGAACAAATTTAAATCATAGAGAACAACCAGGAACTGTAAGAGGAATCAGTAATCGAACTCCATATAGTCCTTTGAGTGAGTATCAATATAATGGAGATATTTTGGAATTACTTTCTAAAAGTATGGACTTACCATTGCCACAAGTTTTATCTCTAGCATATAAGCAAAATGGTAGAGAAACATTAAAAGGCATTTATGAAAGCATGGAAGGAAATCAAGGGAAATTTGATGATTTAATGAATAATTTAGAGCAAATTTATTCTATTGATAATTTATTAATACATGGATATGGTCAGCAATTACAAACACAAACACCATTAAATATAACTATGCAAGATGGTGTTACAACTTTTAAAGGTAATTTAAATACTTATAGGGAACTTATGGATAAAACTGAAAGAGAATTAGTTGCAAGTTATATGGAAAATCATAATACAGAATATATATTAGAAAATTATAATGATATTGCCAAATATTTAACAACACCTGAATTAAAAAACAATTTTCTATCAGCAGTTCAACAATTAAGTCATGAAATGCCACAAAACAATATTATAAATATGGAAGAATACATAAGAAATAGAGAACAACATAATGAAACACATACTGAAATGCAACAAGGATATTCTATTAATGAATATGGAGAAATAATTAGACCAGAGGCAAATACAAATATAAGACAAAATATAGAACAAGAACAACAAACGCAAATGCCAGATGGGTATTCAATTAATGAATACGGCGAAATAATCAGACCTACGCAAGACACAAACCAAGATATAAATCAAGGAATCAAAAATACAAGATTTGGAGCAGTTATAGACCATAGCAGATATACAGAACAATTCACAAATCAAAATCAAAGTGAATTATCATTTGGTCAAAAAATAACAAGAGCAATAGCAAAAGCAATACAAGGTAATAACTATTTAATGAAAGTATCATTTGTTGAAAAGTTTGTAAATAAACAAATGAATTTATTACCACCAGCAGAACAAGAGATAAAAGAATCAAATACAATACAATCAAATCCAAATACTAAAAGAGAAGATTTTATAAATAAATTAACTAATTTCGGGCAATATAGAAACTTACCACCTGTTCAGAGAATGTCAGATCCACAAAGGTTGGAAGAAATGAGAAGAAAAATGGAACAAAATCAAATGTCCACTGAAGATTCAGAAAGAGAATGATATATGAAAGATAATAATTTAGAAAACAATAAAATTTTAAATAAAGAAGAACAAATAAATTTAAGTAAAAAGATATTATTATCTATGAATAAAGAATATGAA
>CADBPJ010000317.1 GCA_902796445.1 uncultured Ruminococcus sp.
GGGCGCAATGGATATGGTAATTGAATGTGCCGAGTTTTACCGCTCACTTCTCATTAAAAAGGCAGATGAGCCGTATTATGAAATTCATGATGTTGTAGGCCCCGATGAATATCACGAGAGAGTCAACAATAATGCGTATACAAACAGAATGGCAAAATTTGTGTTTGATACGGCGCTTGAACTAATAGAAAAATACCCGTACGATAAATATGATGGCTTAAAGCCTACGCTTAAGGATTCATCCGAAAACATATTTATCTGCAAGCCTGATGGGAACGGCATAATAGAACAGTTTGACGGATATTTCAAGCTTGAGGACGTACGCGTGGACGAGGTGCGTTCAAGACTGATAGACCCAAAGGAATATTGGGGCGGCGCATACGGTGTTGCGGCGGATACGCAGGTTATAAAGCAGGCTGATGTTGTGGCAATGCTATCTATGTTTAAGGATGATTATACAAGCGAGATAATGGAAAAGAATTTAAAATACTATGAACTGAGAACGGAACACGGCTCATCATTATCGGCGTGTATGTATTCACTTCTTTCGTGTTATACGAACAATCCCGAAGTCGCATATCCCATGTTTATGAAATCGGCAAAGGCGGATCTGGTAAAGGGCGGCAAGGAATGGGCAGGCTTGGTATATATCGGCGGAACACATCCGGCTGCGGCAGGCGGCGCATGGATAGTTGCCGTTAAAGGCTTTGCCGGTATTACGGAAGAAGACGGAAAACTCATATGCAAGCCGAACCTTCCCGAAAAATGGCACGGAATGAGCTTTAAACTGATGTATCAAAATAAGCTTTATGAAGTAAATATAACAGGAGAAAATGTAACTATAACAGCGGTATAGATGTATATGATAAGGGGGAAAGTGTTATGATAAAGAACAGCGATAAACTTGAAATACATAAAGACAGCTTAACAATAAACGGCAAGCCGTTTTATCTCGCGTCGGGCGATATGCATTATTTCAGATATTTTAAAGGCGGTTGGAAGCGCAGACTTCAGCTTATGAAGGATTTTGGACTTACCGCAATACAAACATATGTACCTTGGAGTATGCATGAACCGCACGAGGGCGAGTTTTGCTTTGATGGTAATCTTGATTTGGCAGAATTTTTGCGGTTATGCAATGAAATCGGGCTTAAGGTTATGTTCCGCCCGGCACCGTATATGTGTTCCGAATGGGATTTCGGCGGACTGCCGTATTGGCTTCAGCAAAAGGAGAATATTGAAATACGAACATTAAACAAGGAATATATGTCTTGTCTGCGAAGGTATTACGAAAGACTTGCAAAAGAATTTGTTCCATACCTTTCAACAAACGGCGGACCTATTATTGCCGTTGCCGTAGAAAATGAATACGGTAGCTTCGGCGATGATGATGAATATATAAAAGCAGTGGGGGATATGCTTATCGAGCTTGGCGTTGATGTTCCACTGTTTACGGCAAACGGAATTGAAGCGAGCAAAATTGCAGAGGGAAGCAGACCGGAATATTGGACGGGAATTGATGCGCACGAAGTCAATGATGAAACAATGCAAGCCATTAAAGAATACCAGCCCGATAAACCTGTTTATGTTGCTGAATTTTGGGCAGGACGCAGTCAGCAATGGGGCGGTTATTTCTTAAGGCAAACGCCGGAGGATGTTGCAAGCCTTTATAAGACTGCTTTAGAGGCAGGAGCTTTTGTTAATTTTTATATGTTCTGTGGTGGTACAAATTTCGGATTTCACAACGGCGCATTAGTAGGAAGGTACGGTGCGGACAAACCTGATGCAAAAAACAGATATTTGCCGTTTGCCACAAGTTATGACGTTGACGCGCTTGTTACGGAATACGGATGTCCCACACCGAAATACTATCGCTGCAAGCAGGTTTTGAAAGCATACTTGACTTCAAAGGGCTATGAGTTTACCGGTACATCGGATGTGGGCGGATATATCTGCAAAACACAAAAAATTGAAAACGTAAAAATGACAAAATCGGCAGATTTTATTGATAATACAAAGAATCTCGCAAAAGAAATACGCAATTCAAGATTGCCGCTTACATTTAAAGATATGGACTTGGATTACGGGTTTATGTTATATACAACCGAAATCAAATATACCGATAATGCAAAGCGTTCTGTAACAATAGACGGCTTGCAGGACAGGGCAATGATTTTTGTGAACGGAGAATACGTAGGATGCATTATGCGTGACCGCCAACAGGAGCCGATAATATTTGAAGTGCCTAAAGAGGGTGCTGAGCTTGATATTCTTGTTGAAAATATGGGACGTGTAAATTACGGATGTGCAATGATTAATGAATACAAGGGTATTTGCGGATATGTGAGAATAGAGATAGTTTGTGAAGACGGCTCTTTGTATCCATGGAATTATGCCCAAAAAATGAAATGGACAAATATTGCCTTGCCATGCGATGATATGAGTAAAACAGATTTTAATATCTCATCGAAACCGAACCGTCCCACAGTATTTGAAGGCAACTTTAAGGCACAACCGGGTGTGGACACGTTCTTCAATCCTATAGGCTGGGAAAAAGGATTTGTTGAGATCAACGGATTTAATATAGGCAGATATTGGTCAGTAGGCCCGCAGGGTACACTTTATGTTCCCGGTGAGCTTTTAAAAGAGGACAATGTAATTCGTATAACGGAGCTACATAATGTTCCGAATGATATGACCGTAAAATTTGACGACAAGCCATCGCTTGATACTATTGAAAAAAGCTGTGATTTATGCGTGTCTGTGGTAGGATAAAAAAGAAGATCACATAATCCTTTCAGATCCTGTAAGAACACTCGTTATGGTGCGCCGCTTGATTACGCTTCACTTGCGTTCCGCTTTCTTTTTGCTAAAAACCTGCCACCGGCAGTTTTTCTTTACGCAAAAAGCCCTCTCAGGGTTCGAGTCCCTTATGATTCAAACGCAAAATAAAAAGTCCCATCTTACGATGGAACTTTCTATTTTGGTGCGCCCGAAGGGAC
>CADBPJ010000318.1 GCA_902796445.1 uncultured Ruminococcus sp.
AAGCTCAACATTATACCAAACATTTCCTGTTTCTGAACCCTCTGCAAAGCCAAGAGCAAATGAATCTTCTATTGTAAGGTCAACCGCCGGATTGGTTTGCTGTGTCAAATCCATTTCAACAACTGCTTTGTCATTGTTTTCTGCTGAAGAGTAGAATTTTGTACCAGAAATATTTACTTGTGCATTTTCAAGGAATGTACCATATCCAAACACTTTTATAGCTTTGTTATCAGAATTGAATACACAATCTGTAAATGTTACATCTTTTGAAGCATAAATCATCATTGAGTATTTATTTGTTTCTCCATTGATTACGCAACCGTCAAATACAAATTTACCCTGATAAAGAGTATATAAGCCATTAAGTGTGCAATCATTGAAAGTAACATTTCCACTCTGGAGACCCATATCGGCAAAGTAAACATCGCCCTGCCAACGTGTCATACCTGATACAGTAAGATTATTCAATACATAGTTTTTGTTATTCAAACCATATAATTTGTTCTCAACGTCCATTGTCACATCACCATTACCTGTAATAGTAAGGTCTGTAATTGAACTATTATTTTTAAGAACAATATCACTCAATAAGAAATCGTCAAATACTTCAATTTCCACATTTGTTAAGCCTTGTGCTTCTGCATCTGTGATAGCAGCTTTAACGGAAGAATACCCTGTTTTGCCAATTCTTGCAGCTACAGGAATGCCTGTAAGTTCTTCCCATTTAACAGGGTTGAGATCGTCAGGAGTACACATTTTTACTATATTCTCTGCAACTTTCACACCGTCAACAACAAGTACAACCTTTGTAGGAATTGTATCAACAGAAGGGTTGTTTCCGTACCAATCTACAGTCCAATATTCTGAATCTTCACCGGCAAAATTGATATTCCATGTTACGTACAAATCTCCGTCAATAATATCTTCATAATCGTTAAGTGAAGCCTGACCGATTTTTTCTTCTTCTGCATAAAGCTCTACAACAAAGCTTTCTTTTGCATTTGCGCCGCCTTCACCCCAAATGCTTGTATTATTTGTGTAACCAGGTGTAATTGAGCCATTAATAACTTTGTTTTCTTCTGATTCAAATGTAAATGTTGATACATCAGTATCAGTTTCAAATATATAACTGCCCTGTTCACCGGCTTGAACGTTTATAAATTCACAATCAGAAATTTCTACTGATGTGGTATCGTTCAAATCACCAATAGCAATACCGGGTTTTTTAGTAATATTTTCAAATTTACAATCTTCAATTGTAGCAGATACTATATCGCTACCATAAGCCTCATGCATTTTTAAGCCGCGATAGCCTGTAAAATAGCAGTTGTCAGTAAATGTTACCGTACCATTGCTAACCCAAACTGCATAAACACTTTCCTCGTTGGATTCAAAAGTACAGTTTTCAAAATCCGCACTTTCAGAATCTAATGTAATTTCATCTTTGAAATCACAATTTACAAATTTGAGCTTTCCAGCAAATTCAAGATAAGTAAATTCCCAAGAGTCCTCAGCATAAGATACAGATTCATCTACGAAATTAACATTGTTAAATGTAAGAAGAGTATCATTAGCTGCACGGATAGGTCCAACACCATCACCTGCTGCTGTTATTGTATAATTATTGCCGTTGATAGTAACAATCGCCTTAGACTCTTCGGGAACAAAAGGTGTACTACCATGTTCTGCACCTGTTTCCCACTCAACATCTGCTGTTAATTCAATAGTAACTTCGCCCTCTGCATTACTTGCTTCAATAAGTGCATCAGCAAGAGAAGTAAAGTCAACACCGTTCACAGTCGCCACTGTTGCATCAGCAAATGCAACTGTTCCCATTGTGCTCAATACCATTGCTACGCAAAGGATTGAAGCTAATAATTTTTTAAGTTTCACTTAAAATGCCTTCTTTCTTTATAGATTTTTTGCGAAAATTCCGCTTTCGCACCGGGCAGAGAATTTGTTTTACATTATTTCTTCTGTTCTCTGCAAAACAGACAGAATAATGTGTAGTTTGTTTCCTCACCTCCAAAGATGCCGTATGGCAGTTGTTGTAAATAAATGTTGTGCGGGGGCGGAGCTCTTTTATAAAAGCAACTGCCATTTAGCACCGAGCAAGGAAATTATGCTCGCCGCCCCATATATAATTAGTCAACGAATGTTGAATAATTATCTGAAAAATTTACCTAT
>CADBPJ010000319.1 GCA_902796445.1 uncultured Ruminococcus sp.
CAGAAGTAGGAAGTCCACAATCAGCATACGCATTAACGCAACCCTCCACCAGCTTGATGGGGAGAGCAACAGTAAATTCTTATACGCTAACAGTAAACCCAAATGGTGGTTCTTGGAATAATACAACAAATAATTCAACATTTACTTTAAATTATGGTGCAACAAAGACTATTGCAAATCCAACAAAAAGTAGTGCAGGTGCAGGAAACTATACTGTAACATTAGATGGAAATGGTGCATCTAATCCTACTGCACTTACTGCGTCAAGAACAACATCCTATAGTTTTACATCTTGGTCAGTTGCAGGAGCTGGAGCTTCAATTTCTGGAACTACATTCAAAATGGGAACTGCAAATGCAACATTAACTGCAAACTATAATTCTTCTAAATCAACAAGTGCAGTAACTCTTCCAAATATAACAAGAAATGGTTATACATTTAATGGATGGTATACAGCGAGTTCAGGTGGAACAAAAGTTGGTGGTGCAAATTCATCATATACTCCATCATCCGACACTACCTTGTATGCTCAATGGACAGCTGGTTGTAAAGGCGTTGATATGAGTAAATTTGCTAGTAGTTGCGCATCTAATGGTGGATTATTTGGATGTGATATGTCATTTTTAAGTACAAGTTATAGTGACACAAAAATAGGATACTGTGCCAAACTATCTCAGTCTGCTACCTATACCGTTGCAAATTCTTGTGATACTGGAAAAGGCTTATATTTGGATGGCTCAGGAGGTTCTCATGGATATAGAATGCTTGTAGGCTCACCTGAATATGAAACTTCTTGGCCCAATTATGCAGTTTACTTATGTTGGGATAAGAGTAGACCTGAACAAAAAGGATCAGATTGGTATTATGGTGACTGTAGTACAAATGGATTAGTTTCTGGAAATTTTTCTATTTCTGCTTTAAATTATAAAGGCTATGGAGCACTATGCGGAGATCCTTGGTCCTAAAGTAAAAATTTATATATTTTATTAAAAAGTACCAATTTTGAAAATCCAGGTTAAAAAACAATTCTAATTTAACAAATTCGCTAGACGAATTTGTTAAATTCGTTAAAAAAATGCCTCGAATTTGCAAAATTGGTCTTTTGATTATGTTTTTATAATATGTTAACCTACCTTCCTAGGAAGGAGGTGAAACTCTAATGAAAACAATAAAACTCGAACGTGACTTTATGTTTGCAGCAGTATTTTCTGGAGAAGATACAATGCCTATTGCACATTTATTATCAGATTATTTGGGAGAGGATTATGAATATTTAAAAGATAACATTAAACTAATCTCTAGAAAACTTGATTATAAAAAGAAAAGAACTGCAAGACTTGAAGTTGATTTGCTTGTTAAGCATAAAGAAACTGGTGATTATGAAAATATAGAAATAAATACAACATTTGATACATTAAGAATAAACAGAAATCTTGCATTTCTTGCAAATATTTATGCAACTAATTATCCACATAGAGCATACGATCCCAAAGTTCATAAACCATTTGTAAGACAGATAAACTTTAGCAAAAAAGTTCCAGCATCAATAAATAATAAACTTATAAATGAAGCATTCATGACAATAAAGGGAACTGATAAAATACTAACAGAAAAGTTTGAATATGATATAGTTGATATGGAAAAAATAGATAATCCGAGTTATAATTATGCTAACGAGCGAGAAGAAAAAGTTGCAAGATGGTGCAAAATACTAAAATCTTCTAGTTCAGATGAAATTGAAAAGGAGTTAAAGAAGATTATGAGTAAACAAGATGCAAATACAATAGTTGATAAAGTAAAAGAACTTTCGGAAGATTCTGAAATGATAAGTTTGAACGATGAATATGATAAAGTTGAACTTGAGAAGGCTGGAGAAAGAAATCTTGGACGTGAAGAAGGCATAGAACAAGGCATAGAACAAAATAAAGTTGAAACAGCTAAGAAAATGTTAGATAAAGAATTTAACATTAAAACGATTTCTGAAATAACTGGTTTATCAGAAGAAGAGATATCAAATTTAAAATCATAGTATATTAATTTAAAATAATATTTAATATAAAAATCCTTGAATTTTTTTCAAGGATTTTTATATTTGAAAAGTTAATATTAACAAAACACTCAAAATATGATATAATGTGCGCTA
>CADBPJ010000320.1 GCA_902796445.1 uncultured Ruminococcus sp.
CCGTAAACACCGTTCGGGCAAGCGGACATATTATCATTTTTACATTCCGTACACTTTCCGCAGACACTGAAATAGACAGCATTAATATTTACAGCACCATTAAGCGTCAATTCCTCTCCGTTATACAATTTCCTTTTGATATTGTTGCTGTGGCAGGGATCGCTTCCGTCAAGAGTATAATACAAAAGTATATTTTGATTATCAGTATAATCATTTATTATTTTGTATTTTGTGTCTTTTTTAAACTCTACCTTTTCAGTACCCAAAGATGTAACAGGTACATTCAATTTCACAAAATCAATTGTATGTATGAAGTCGCTGTTTTCAATACGTCCGTTTTCGTCTTCCAACCACGCATTAATCGTAATGGATTTCACTGATGAATTGACCACAATCGGTGCCGCATTGTCATAAACAAGATTATTTGTTGTAGCCCCCGTACCGTCTGTTTTTGTGTAGCTGTAAAAATAGTGAATTTCTGCATCCCTGTTCTGTGTCAGGAGTTTAATTCCGTTGGCATATTCTCCTGTATCGAGAACGTCAGCACTTATGCGTTCAACATCATAGGGATTTGCAATATACACTTTTCCGCCTGCCGCCGATTCGGACTCTATAATATAATAATTAATAGCGTTTTTACTTGTTTTGCCGCTGTCCTCATCTAAAACGTACGCTTTAAATGACATCGTGTGCGAAATTTCTCGTTCCTGACCTGTATAACGGTAGTCTCTCGTATCGCCGTTTGCTCTGTACATTATCGTGTAGTTTCTGTCTGTAGGGATACGGCTGTCAAACTCCAGCTTCGTTGTCGGCACAGGATTTGATGTATAACGTCCTGATGGTAGCGTAATAATAGGTGCAAGCGGTACAAAATTATACACATAGCTTGTAACCGCACTGTATCTGCCATTCTTTTCAGAACGAATTTGCAAAATGGTATCATTCGTCAATTTAATGCCGTTACCGTCATAATTTTCCCAGGCTCCGCTGTTATCAGTTTTGTATTGAATATTATCTCCGTCGTTAAGCGAATGAAGGCGCACAATCATTAAAGTGTTATTTTCGTCAACCTTTATTTCCTCATATTCGCCCGTTTCCTTATCGGCATAAGGTGCTGCAAGAGTATTGGGATCGTTACTTAATTGATATACATATCGGTTAGTTATGCTCTCAACACCGTCAAGCTCTGCCAAAATATCAATAACTGCCTGAGAGTTATATGTTTCGCTGTTTGACATACCGAGAGGTTCTGTGCAATTCTTATCAGCGTATGCATTTCCTGTTGCAGTGTCTAAATAAAAACTGCCGTTTTCGCATATAAACTCATTGTTAAATCCGTTTATATCGTATTTGACCTTACTTCCCTTTACGGCATAAATCGGCACAACAGGCAGTCTGTTACCGCCAACAACGGCAGAAGGCACGGATTTTGGTGCTTCGGGTGCTACAGTGTATTCGAAAATACCCACATCGCTCTTTACACCGAAAACATTAACGGCTACAGCTTTAATAGTTGTTTTTCCTTTAATTTCAATCGGTGTTCCGTCATATTTTTTAGTATCGGCAGTGTTAGGAACAGGGTCTGCAACAAAGTTTCCGTTACTGCTTATGGTATAATAAATTTCCGTTCCTGCGGCAACAGGCATAAACTGTGTCCTAAACCCCTCATCATCGTCGATTTTCTTTGTATAATTCCCTGCCGTAAGTGTTGTAATAGGCTTTACGGGCTTTTTCGTCACAATGTCATAAGAATGTTTAACAACGTTAGAATAAGTTGCTCCGTCCTTTTTTACAACAGCAGTAATAACGGTATATTTTGTTATGTCTATAATTGCAGCATCTGAGCTGTCCTCTGCCTTTATGCGTGTAGGGCTTGTGATTGGGTCACTGCCGTCTGTTGTATAATACAACTCAAAACGATTGGTGGTTTCGTTTGTGCTTTCGGTACAATATATTGTAATCTTATCCGCATTGGTAAACTGCGTGCTTTCAGGTGCAAAGGCAGGCGGCGATGGTTTAATTTTATACGTAAACCGATATTCACTGCCCTCGTTTCCGCTCTCATCTACAGCTTTTGCAAGAATATCCGTATCCTTGTCGATAACTAAAATATTATTGTAATCAAGCCATGTGTTTCCGTTATCAATACTGTATTTAACAGAATTTTCGGGATTGTTTGGTGTTAAAGTAACATTTACACTGCCCTCGTAAACTCCTGGTGGATAAAATGCGTCTATTCCGTAATCATCAACCGTCTTAATCAAATAATAAAACGAGGAAATATCGCTGTATTCACCGTCATAAACAGCAACAGCACGCAGTGTTGTATCCTTTGCAACTGTAATTGTTCCTGCGTATTCCATACCATTTGAAATAGGATCACTACCGTTTAAGGTATATAATATTTTCGCCCCCGAGGTCGGACAGGAAAGAGTTAAATCTATCTTTTCTTCATATTCCCCCGAAGAACAGCTTGATGTAACCACCGCAGGCTTAACTCCGAGATAATACCATGAAACATCAGACCGAACTCCCATTTTATCCGTTATGAGCCTCATTGTTCTCTTTTTCGTAATCTCTATACTCTGCGTCAGCTTGTTCACCTTTACCCAGGATATTTCAGGGTTTGTACCCTCAACGATTGTGTCTGCGGAAATATCCGAAAAGGTATAGTAAACCTCGCTATCGTCATCAATATTCCCCCAGGTATTTTTATCCGAAATATATACCGTAAACGAACTGTATTCGCTGTAAATATTGGGTATAAGATTTTTTGTACTGTCAAACAAATACGGTGCTTTCGGGATAATTTCATAGTTATAGCTTATCTTATCGCTTGACTTACCATCGGAAATACGTTTTGCATAACATATAATTGATGTTGAAGCAGTAATATCAATAGATGTAATATATTTTTCGAAGCTTGTTCCACCGTCTATAGAATAGTATATTTCACAGCCTTGCTCTGCTGTAAACTCAACTGTCTGTGCTTCCGTGTAGCTTCCTGAATTGGGGTTTGGAACAGGTACAGACGGCTTTGACTTATCTTTAATGATAATATGATGATATCCGCCGTTTATTGTATCGTATGTAAATGTCTGTTCATTGAGTTCCCCTGACTGGTCTTTTGAAAAAAGCTCCAGGCTATACATGTCACTGCCCGAGGTATCAATAAATATATCGGTACTTCCGGGTATTATCGGAGTCAGAGGCAGTTTACACAGATTATACCAAAGCTGTCCTTCATTTTTCTGCGGAACAAAACCTCCGTTGAAAAATACCGTCAAGTATGCCGATTCATATGTTTTACCGTTTATTACAGTGCGTTCACTGCCATGTCTGTATGGATAATAACCCACTGTTGTAGGTACATTGTCCGCCTCATCTTCGCCTAAGTCCTCCGAACCCGTTTCACTGTTTGAGATATTACTGTTAGGTACGGTATAGTCAATAGGAGATTGAACGTTCGATGCATAATTGAAATATTTAGGATCAAAATATATTTTTACCGTATAGCCATTCATATCATACTTAGGCTCTTTATGTATGTTGTTTTCATAAAGTCCCTTATTCGGATTATCTACTGCCAAATATACATCGGTATTTTCTCCCATATATACTACGCTTAAATCGGGTGTGTCGGACGGATTTTCACCCTGTGCATGCAGATAAACCATACGCTGTGTTTTATCGGTATTTGCCAAAGCAAAATTTGTCGGCAAGGCTAAACACAATAGTGTGAAACTGACCACAGCCGATATAATTCTTTTCTTTAACATTTGTCTCTATCTCCTTTATGTGAAAATCATGATGCATAAATTTTTATGAAAATGTAATTCTCCTCCAAAAGGCACAAGCCCCATACCTTATGCCCTTTGAAAGAGAGGGCGGAGCAGTCCGCCCCTCGTTTATGTCTGAACCCTGTTGTAAGATTATTTACCCCAGGATACAAGCACATATGCTACATCCTTTGAGTCAATCTTTCCGTCACGGTTAAGGTCATATTTTGCATACGCTGATGATGTATTTACGTTGTTGTTTGTACCAAAATATGATACTACCGCTGAAA
>CADBPJ010000321.1 GCA_902796445.1 uncultured Ruminococcus sp.
ATGTCGTATTAACCTTGCATTGACTGCAATTCTGCTGCCTGAGTTTTGACGGAATACCGTATCCAGTCTGACAGTCGGAACGCACCTACTTTCAATCATTTCCGAAAGCACTGCTCCCGGGCCAACCGACGGAAGCTGTTCCGAATCACCGATTAAGACAATCTGGCAATTATGCTTCAGTGCATCGAACAACATTCCCGCAATATGAATATCAAGCATTGATACCTCGTCTACAATTACAAAATCAGCATCCAGCAATTCAGGCTCACTGTAATTGCCGGAGTCATCTGCAAACAGATTCAGAGCCTTATGGATCGTCGAAGCATCAAAACCGGTTGATTCAGTCATTCTCCGCGCTGCACGCCCTGTCGGTGCGCAGCACTTAATGTCCTTTTCGGAATTGTTTTTTCGATAGATCTCAATTATGGCTTTTTGAATCATTGTTTTTCCTGTTCCCGGACCGCCGGTAATAATAGATACGCCGTTTGTCAATGCCGCTTTTATTGCTTCACGCTGCTCAGCAGCAAATGTAACATTGAATTTTTTCTCAGTTTCGGCAATATCCTTATCAATGTGAGTATAGCTCGGAACTCTCACATTCCGTTTGCGCTTTATAATCTGATATGCTAAATCCGATTCGGTTTTAGCCATTTCAGAACGATACACAAATCCGGCATAAGAAACCAGCCTTCCCGTATATACAAGCTTTGATGCACGGTTTGCAAGCATCTGCTCGGTAAGCTCAGGTGTATTCAGTAGCTTTTGACACTCACTGATAAACTTGTGTTTCTCCATACAGATATGTCCGTCTTTCTCGGCATTCATAAGTGTGTAGACCAAAGCCTGATCCGCACGCTCGGTTGAAGTTTTGCTCAACCCGAAGCTCATCGCAATCTTGTCGGCTTCAATAAAGCCAATACCGGAAATCTCGCAAAGCTGATACGGATGGTTTTTTACGATATTCATTGTCTTTTCTTTGTAATGCTGATAGAATTTTATGGCTTTATTTGCCGTAATTCCGTGCGGCATAAGAAAAGCAATAATATCTCTTGCGCCACGGTTGGCAAGATATGAATTATATATTTTTTTCAGTTTGTTTTGGCTGATACCTGATACCTGCAAAAGCTTTTCGGGTTCTTTATCGAGTACATCAAGTGAATTGTTACCGAAAACATTGTAGATTTTCTCTGCAACCTTTGGACCGATTCCCTTTATCTGTCCCGAAGAAAGATAACCGATAATTCCTTCTTTGGTATGAGTTATAACTTCCTCGTAGTTTTCAACCTCAAACTGAATACCGTGTTTGGAATTTTTGCTCCAGTGTCCTTGAATATCATAACGGATATTGTCTGCTGTCGGTAAGCAATATCCGACGGCTTTTACCTGAGTTACAATATTTCCGGTACTGTCCTTGACATTTTCACACGGATTGTATACGGCAACCATATATTGTCCGTTCGCCGCCGTACTGACATCGTGTGGATAAATTAATTTTTCAAATTGACATAGCATTTTTTGTCTCCTTTCCGATTTGCTTTGTTTATCATACCGGCACCAGAACTTTTCTTGTTTTGGCAACATAGTATTCCTCATCTTCAACTGAATAGTTTTCGGCGATGGAAACAGCTTGTTTTACAAGCCTGTCCGCCAAAGAATCCAGTTCCTGTACCAGACTGACACGCTCTCGCAAATCACTCATAGACCAATCCTCAAAATCTTCACCGTCATCTGTGCCTCGCCCCGGATAAACGGAAATGCTAATCGGTACAACAGTATAATCAACTCTTGTCGGCCGCTTGCATTTGCCGCATATATTGCCGGTTTCAGTTACAGAACTGAAATTGTTTTGACCGCAGTGAGTGCAGTGGGAACGATATTGCGACGGCTCACAAAAACCGTGATATAAAACAAGGTATCCGCCGTTTCGACCGTTCATTCCCACCTGCCAGCGATAATTATGCTGCTCGTTAAATTCGTCCAGCAAATCGCGAAGATAATCAAAAAACTCCTGTGATTCCGTCATTTCATAAAGCTTGTTTTCAATCTCACGGCTCAACCCGAGCTTATATATTTTGAGATTGCAGGCATATGATGTGGAA
>CADBPJ010000322.1 GCA_902796445.1 uncultured Ruminococcus sp.
CATTTTAGAAGGGTGGGATATAAATATGCCGAAGAACAGCTCAAAACCAAAAAGAGAAAAAAGAAAAAAGCCGGAAAAGCTTGAATTTGTGCAAAATTTTATCCCAATTAAGGATATCAAGCACGGCATTATAGAAACAACTGACGGAAGATTTATAAAGATACTTGAAATCGAACCGATTAACTTTACGCTCCGATCATCTGAGGAACAGTTTGGTATTATATCCTCGTTTGCGTCCTGGCTTAAAATATCGCCGGCAAAGCTCCAGTTTAAGAGTATTACACGAAAGGCAGACTCGGATAAGCATATTGCTATGGTGCGAAAAGAGCTTGAAAGCGAGGAAAATGAACAATGCCGAAAACAGGGCGAAGACTATATACGGTTTATAAAAGAAGTCGGAAGCCGTGAAGCTCTTACAAGGCGATTCTTTCTCATATTTCAGTATGAGGAATCAAGGCACAGCGATAATGACGATTTCGGTCAGATTTACGGTGTTCTGCAAACGGCAGAGCAAAATGCGAGAACATATTTTCTGCAATGCGGTAATTCGATTATTCAGCCGAAAGATCCCGATGAAGCCGTTGCTGAAATTCTGTATATGTTTTTCAACAAGCGCTCCTGTGTAGACGAACCGTTTTCTTCAAGAGTTGATAGAGTGGTTATTGACACAATGGCGGCAAAAAACAAGGTAATCGGCATTGATCCGATACCGCCGATTAAAACCGTAAATTTTATTGCGCCGAGAGGAATTGACCTTGAGCATTACAATTATATCGTAATGGACGGAATGTACTACTCTTTCCTGTATATCAAGGGAAACGGTTTCCCGGGCAGAGTCAGAGCCGGTTGGATGTCCTCAATGATCAACGCGGGTGAAGGCATTGATGTTGATGTTTTTCTGTACCGTGAAAACCGAAGCAGAACGATTGACAAGGTTGCACAGCGTATAAGGCTTAATCGAACAAAGCTTAAAAGTATGCAGGACACAAGCACCGATTATGAAGAACTGACAAACTCCATACAGTCGGGATATTTTATAAAGAACGGCATTGCGAATTATAACGAAGATCTGTTTTATATGTCGGTGTTTATAACGATATCCGCAAAAACCTATGAAGAACTCCTCTGGCGCAAACAGCAAATGGTTGATATGTTAAAGTCAATGGATATGTATACAAGCGACTGTCGGTTTCAGCAGGAAAAAGCACTATGCTCTGTTATGCCGTTTCTGAAAATGGATTCTTCACTTGAAAAGAAATCAAGACGAAATGTTCTGACAAGCGGAGCTGCGTCAACCTATATGTTCACTTCCTTTGAAATGTCGGATGATACGGGTGTTTTGCTTGGCGTTAACCGCCATAATAATTCCTTGTGCATTGTCGATTTGTTCAACACGAAGAAAAACAAAAATGCCAATCTGACGCTGCTCGGAACAAGCGGCGCGGGAAAAACCTTTACTATGCAGCTTTTAGCCCTCAGAATGAGAATGAGAGGAATCCAGTGCTACATCATTGCCCCGATAAAAGGTCATGAGTTTCGCAGGGCGTGTAATAAGGTTGGCGGTCAGTATATTAAGATTGCTCCGGGTTCTCCGCATTGTATCAATGTTATGCAGATACGGCACACAATTTCCCCTGCAATGGATCTGATTGATGAAATGGATTATTCGGAAAACAATTCTATGCTTGCCTCAAAAATTCAGCAGCTTATGATATTCTTTTCATTGCTTATTCCCGATATGTCAAATGAAGAAGAACAAATGCTGGATGAGGCGCTTATAAAAACATATGCTGATTTCGGTATCACACACGATAACGACTCCGTGTATGTGGATAAAGACGCAAATCCTCCGGTATTAAAAGAAATGCCGATACTCGGAGATTTGCATAAGAATTTGCTTGACAATCCAATGACGCAAAGGATTGCGATTATCGTAAGCCGATTTGTAACGGGTTCGGCGCAGTCGTTCAACAGACAAACGAATGTTGACCTGTCAAATAAATATATAGTGCTTGACCTGTCGGAACTGAAAGGAAAACTTCTCCCTGTCGGAATGGTAATAGCTCTTGATTATGTATGGGATAATGTAAAGGCTGACATAACAAAGAAAAAAGCTATTATGATAGATGAAATCTGGAAGCTTATCGGAGCGTCGTCAAGTAAAGAGGCAGCAGAGTTTTGTCTTAACATTTTTAAGACAATCCGAGGTTTCGGCGGCGCCGGTATTTCAGCATCACAAGACCTGTCGGACTTTTTCAGTATGGAAGACGGCAAATACGGCAGAGCTATTATAAATAACTCCAAAAACAAGATCATTCTGAATCTTGAACCTGATGAAGCCAGATATGTTCAGGATGTTCTGAAGCTTACAAAAAGCGAGGTTCGTTCCATTACGCAGTTTGAACGGGGCGAAGCACTGATACACTCGAACAATAACAAAATTCCGGTTATTATAAAAGCCTCCAAGCAGGAACAGGAAATGATAACAACAGATCGTGCCGAGCTTGAAACTATTCTGAAAAAGCGGCAGGCCGAAAAAACGCATTCCGAACAGAATACGCATTAAGATAAAAATACGCATAAAGGTGGTGATAAAAATGCTATTGGAAGATGAAAAATATGTGGTAAAGTGGCTGTCGCAGTACGGGACATTGCCAAGAAAGCAAATCGTTCAAATGCTGCAAAAGCCGCCGGATACTGCGAAAAAGATTATAAATAATCTAAAACGGCAGCTCAGAATATCGGAAATCGGCGACGGATATTATCTGGCACTTGATCCTATGAGCAAGCCGGATCAGAGAGTTATCCTTGCAGTGTGGGTTTTGCTCCAATATATTGACAAAGTGGAACCTATGGCACATTACCCGGCTGTTTATCCGTCTCAGATATTTTTTCTGAAAGATAATATCGGATATGAAATTGTAACTCTCTATGACGGCGAGGAACATTTATTAAGGCTGCTGCGCCCCGAAGACGATCTTAAATATATCATCATAGTTCCGACGATTACTATGGCGGCAAGCTTAAAACTGCCGAAAGCTCCTTGTATATTTGCAACGGTAGACTACAACGGTCGTGACGAACCGGAAATAACATTCTATTCACAGGAGGCGATAAAAAATGATATATAACAGCTTTGGCGATTCGCTGAAGAGGCTTGAAAGAAAACTGAAAATTATTGACGGTACGATCGGAAATGTTCGTGCTTTTTTTGATTGCGGAAATACCTATCAGATGTACGAACACGCATTAAAGCTTGAAGAACAAATGGAACAGGCTGTTCTTTTAAGCAGAACGCTTCCTGCCTACACCGGGAAACCGCTTGCACAGGCTGAGGTCAGCAACATTGAACGGCTTAATATTCCTCTGGAAATCGGGTTTACGAAAGAAGGCTGGTTTTCACTGAGAATACCGGCGCTGCTCCCAAAAAAGTCAGAAGGCTCTGCCGAGTATGTGCGTTCTTTCCTCTATCCGGCAATGAAAGAGTTTTTTGAAGGGCTTGCCCCGGTTCGGTATACAGACTGTATTTTGATATATCGGCACATATATGATGAAAAGCGTCCGGAACGCCGGATGCGCGATCATGACAATATTGAAATCAATATGGTTTCGGATATTGTCGCTATATATGTTATGCCGGACGACGGACCGGAAATCTGCTCCCATTATTATTGCAGTGCGAAAGGACAGACGGACAGAACAGAAGTTTATGTACTGCCCAAAAGTGAATTTGCGGTGTGGCTTACAATAGAAAATTCTATGCCTGATGAGGGGGTGAAACTTTATGAAAGCCCCGTTTTTTGGAAAGAAAAACATATGTAAAAAACCGAAAATTCCGCCGAGAAAAAAAGACATATCTTTTGATAGGCACAGAAAGCGCATAAACACTGAGATTTCGGAGGATTTAGAGAGCCGAAATTCCGACGAAGAGAGCAGTCATGTTGTCGGAAAATACTCCGATTCGGGAGGTGGATTAAATGATACACTTCCGCCCCGGCAGTCATGCGTATGACATCGTTTCCGTCATCGGAATAACAGGCGAATTTCCTTACCGTTCCGTCAGGCTTTTTGGTAATGCAAGAACATATAAGGTGCTTATCGGAAGATTGTGTGAGGTACAAACCTTTCGTGATTACAATTCCGGAGATGAGATGACCTGTCGGCTTTTGACAGTTACCGGGAAGTCTTTCGGGAAAACTGTCAGACTGTATAAGGCGGCAATTCCCATACTGAGATGGATTTCGCCATATGCAGAGGAGAATTATTTATGCGCATCATGGAATCACGGATTTCCGGGCGACATCTCCCATACTGAACGCAATCACAGAGTTGCCGAAGCTGCAATTATGTGCATTCGAGCCGGGATCGAGGCAAGACCTTATGAGTTGCCTAAGCTGCAGAATGAGGTTATAAAAAGAATGGAGTTTAATCAGCCTTCGTTTTATTTTGCCAAGAACTTGAAGCATATCGGTCAGACTGAGATGAATAAAACAATGTTTACCCGGATTACAGGATCCATTTTTATAAATCATAATTGCTATGCTGTGTATAACACCCGCAATGCAGTTATGAAATGGAATGGTATGGGTGAATTTAAGACGCTCCACAGTTTAATCGAGGTTGCCAGATTGAATGCCGGTGTTTCACAAATTGATACAGCGATACTTTTTGGTGAGTCTTACAAAACAGCATATAAGACAATGCTGGAAAATCAAAAAAACAGGCGCCTTGAATTTCGTTTCGACGGAATATACAGACATATTCATTTTGTTCCCATGAACGAGTTCGGAATAAGACTTCTGAAAATCTTAATTATCCCAGACCGAAAACAGAAATTGCTTGATTTATTGTTCGAGCCTGAATGCCGGTCAAATGATTTGGGAGCGTTTGAGTATGACGCATATATAGACGGCGTTTATGTGCTGTCTTTCTTGGATAGTGATATTGCACGCTTGATGCGTTTTGACGAGGCGAGAAGTTGCCGAACGGAGATGCTTGAGGTACTCTGTTTTCCAGAACAGGTTGAACTTATAAAAAATTATCTTGGTTCTGATGTCAGTATAAAGACAATCGGACTTGAACAAATTGAAGATGCACTTAGCGGAGGTGATGCCAATGGACAATGAAAAAAAGCGGCGAATTGTTATTATCGCTGCTGTCATACTGGGAATCTTGGGACTTATTTATCTTGGCGGAATGATTGGACAGTTCATGGACCATTATAAAACTTGGCTCGGTGCAGGCGGTGTCGGCGGCAATACCGAAATGAAATCCGTCAATTTCAGTCCACTTGCGTGCATCCCGCAGGCATTTACCATAAACGGCCTAAAAGGAATACTCGGTATCATTCTCGCAGCGGCGGGAATTTTTTTGTATGTCAGATTTCACGATAAGTTTGACGGCAAAGAAATAGATCCGAGAGGTTTTGCAAAAAGCAAAACGGGTGCTTACGGCACGGCAGGCTGGATGTCCGAGACTGACATGAACGGAGTGCTGGAGATATCCCCTGTTGAAAAGGCCGGCGGAGTTATCTTGGGTGAATATAAGGGAAAAGCTGTTTGTATGCCGAAAGATACAAGGTTCAACAGGCATATAGCAATCTTCGGTGCATCAGGAACAATGAAATCAAGGGCTATAATCCGTAATGCGTTGTTTCAGGCGATAAAAAATTCCGAGTCTGTGGTAATCACCGATCCGAAATCCGAATTGTATTCCGATACGGCAGACCTGTTCAGAAAAAACGGTTACGAAGTTAAAGTATACAATCTGGTCAACCCTGAGCATAGTGATTCATGGAACTGTATGTCAGACTTAAACGGAGATACGCTTATGGCTCAGACCTTGACCAATGTCATTATCGGAAATACGAGTTCGGGCAAGGGCGACCACTTCTGGGATAACGGTGAGGGCAACTTACTCAAGGCTCTTGTTTTATATGTGGATTTGGATAAAACACGAACCGAACAAGAAAAAAATCTTCCCGCAGTGTATCAGCTCTTAACTCGTCATACTGAAAGACAGTTGACGGCATTGTTTGAAAAGCTGCCAATGGACCATCCGGCAAGAGCGCCGTTTAACCTATTTGCTCAATCGAGTGATACAGTCAAATCAGGAATAATACTGGGACTTGGCACGCGGCTTCA
This sequence comes from uncultured Ruminococcus sp., assembly GCA_902796445.1. Taxonomy (GTDB): domain Bacteria; phylum Bacillota; class Clostridia; order UBA1381; family UBA1381; genus Ornithomonoglobus. The sequence goes on from CADBPJ010000322.1 coordinate 6,144, forward strand.
GGTTCTCCAGAATGAGTCTGTGAAAAACATAGCTACCGAATCTGATATTGATTTAACCGCCCCCGGGAAGAAAAAATGTGCATATTTTATGATACTGAGCGATCAGGACGCAACAATGGCATTCCTCTCATCGCTCTTTTTTTCATTTATGTTCATAAGACTCTCACGGTATGCAGACTCACGCCCCAATCAGTGCTGCGATGTTCCCGTCAATCTGATATTAGATGAGTTTAACAATGTCGGGCGTATCGGCGGCGCTGCGGACGGAAGTGATTTTGCACGCTCGCTGAGTGTTGTCAGATCAAGGCAAATCCGAGTAATGCTCGCTGTGCAGAGCTTGGGACAGCTCCAAAACAGATATCCGAACAATCTCTGGTCGGAAATTGTGGGAAACTGTGATATCCAGCTGATGTTAGGCTGTACCGATGACTTAACTGCCGAGCATTTCTCAGACCGAAGCGGAGATATGAGTATTCAGATTGATACCACCATGACGGTTCGGCGAACCATTGCGGTAGCTCAGGTGATACCCCAGTACCGTCATACCGAGGGGCAAGGCCGACGAAAGGTACTTACTCCCGATGAGGTGCTGCGGCTGCCGAACACACAAATGCTTTGCATTATCAGAGGGTGTAATGTGCTGAAACTCGATAAGCTTGATTATACCAAGCACCCAATGGCGAAGCAGATAAGTAAAATATCCGTGATGGACTATTATCCAAATAC
>CADBPJ010000323.1 GCA_902796445.1 uncultured Ruminococcus sp.
ATTGTAACTGCCGAACTTGTGGATGAAAACAAAATACTGCTTCTGAATTTCTTTGAGATCGCGAAACTCACAAAAGGGAAAACAGAGGCAGCATTTAGGACATTCCTGTCGAGTGATGATTATATCACGCAGGACCTTTCCGTGTCAAAGGTTAAGTGGCTTACAGCTGCATTCGATAATATGCAGAATTTTAACCTGTTTACATATAAGTGGGATAAAAACTATAGAAAATGTCAGCATATTCCATTGGTATTTATTTGGTCCGATGATCACAGGAAGATAATGGAGGATTTCTTTCGCGATTACTGCAACGATGAAGATGAAACAGTATGGGATGCTGTGAAAAAATTTCAAAACAAGATTATGGATGAACGCCTGGAAGAAAAGCACAGAAAAGTGTTGGAACCGATTGAGTTGAGGATGGAACCAATAAAAAGGGTGCCACAGGAATTTGATGATTGGGTATGGGAACATGGCATGAGCTTCAGTCGGTATGGAATATATAAACAAATATCAAAGGGAAAAGCAGAATTTGAGTGTACATATTGTAAGACAATCGGCATTGTTGATAGATCAAAGGTAAGGCTTCGGAATAATGAAAAAGGGGAATGCCCTTTCTGCGGAAGCAAAGTGACATATAAAGCAAGAGGAAAGATGCCGTGTCAGATAGTAGACGAGAGGTGGTTTGTATATGTGGACAGGCAAGATGAGGGATTTTTGCTTCGATACTTCAAAGCGTGGAGACATATTAAAAGTGATGCAGCCATAGCAGGAAGTTCGTTTAAGAAACGAATTGAAGAGACAATGCATGAATATCGCAGATGCTTTTGGACTTTCGCCGGAAATACACCAATAAAAGAGAGTTATGAGTGGGGAGTGTACCATCAAAAAGGACATTGCCGGTGGATCCCGGATGAAGGAAACATTGATTACATGGAGTCCATACTCTATCCGGGAAATCTTCCGCAGGCATGGGAGCACACACCAATGAAATATTCGGCTCTTGAAATACTGGCACAAAATATGCCGTCTGTAGCATTGAGATACGAAGATGCAATGAAAATGTATTTGAGGTTTCCAAAACTTGAATGGATTTGCAAAATGGGACTGAATCAGTTGGCTAAGGATATTGTCGGCGATAGATACGGATATAGCGGTGTTGGAAAAATCAATTTCAAAGGCAAGACCATATATGAAATTTTGGGATTGACAAAAGTCAACACCAGAGTGATGCAGTCAATAGATGGTAATCATTACGAACTGAGGTTGCTACAGGTGGCGCAGAAATGTGGAATTCAGATGAAGCCAGAGCAGCTAAAGGAATTTTATGAAACTTTTGGGTGCAACACCACACTTTTGGAACAAAAAGACCGCAGAGTATCTCTTCATAAGCTCTGCAAATACATAGCGAAAGAGAGTGAAAGATATCCGCTCGGAGAAAAGGGTGGATGCTGGCAGTATTCGTATATGAGGTATAAAGAGAGAACGGATCCTCGGATTGAAAGAAAACAGAACATGGCGAAGGACTGGATTGAATATCTGGAATGGTGCCGGGAACTGAAATACGATCTGAATAATATGTTTATCTATATGCCAACTAATTTCAAAAAGGTACACGACAGAACTGCGCAAGAGTATATGGCTCTGAAAGACAAAATAGCTGCAGCGGAGAAGAAACGAAGAGAGAGGCTTGCCGCCAAGAAAATGGCCGAAACCAAGAAAGCGATGGAGGAGATTTTTTCAAAGAATGATGGAGTGGATGCTTTTCAGATAAAGGGAAAGGGGCTGATCTTAGTAGTGCCAAAGACCGGTGATGAAATCCGTCGGGAGGGTGAAGCGCTGCATCATTGTGTTGGTGGGTATGTTGAAAGAGTGGCAAGAGGAGAAACAAATATCTTCTTTGTCAGAAAGGCAGATCAACCAGATAAATCTTATTTCACGATGGAGTGGAGAGATAACAAAATTATTCAATGCAGAGGATTCAAAAATTGTGGAATGCCGGCGGATGTCCAAGCATTTGTAAATGTTTTTGCAGAGAAAATGCTTGAAGCGGCCAAGAATGATGCTGGATTAGAAAAATCGGAAAGAAAGGCGGGGTAAAATGCAACAGAAAAGACAGCGAATCTATAGCCTTATGGGAAAGATTAACGATGATGATAGAAATTCGCTTTGCTGTTTACTTGTAAAAGCTGGTTATGCGGTAAGAATTGGCAAGGAGCGGCCGGGAGGAAAAGGACAAACAAAATATTATGTAGAGTATTGGG
>CADBPJ010000324.1 GCA_902796445.1 uncultured Ruminococcus sp.
ATCAGCAGAAATATCCGCAAGCTGAAAAACAAGGTTGATAACAGCTTTTTTGCGGAATGGTGCGATACTTTGATACTGTGTCAGCAAGACCGTGAGCTTATGTATGTACTGCCTACTATTGTCGAAAAGATGTCGGATATAAAGCAGATTCAAGAAGAACTTAACACGCAAATGTATAACATTTATAAAGACCATATAAGTGTTACATTAGTGGTTGCTGCCAATATTCCGCTTATGAAATTTCTAAATGCGGAGTGGTACAGATTGCTTACAGATACACTTGCCGGGCAGATTATTGTTGCCTTAACATTTGCAGTGATATTTATTGCGACAGCATATGTTATCAAAGTAAATAAGCCTGTATCGGTATTGTAAAAAGGCTTTTGATAAAAGCCACGCCTGCGGGCGTAAGAATAAGGTAGCAATTTTGAAATATATTTCATTGCGTAAAACGCAATTTCATATATTATAAAAAACAAGCTGTCGGTATTGACATTTTTAAAAAAATATAGTATAATTATATCAACAAAACAGTATAATAAAAATATAATTTTGATATAAGGAGTTGATTTTATGAATATCAGACCGTCAGCAGTAATCAGAAACAACTATAATGATATTTCAAATTTCTGCAAAACCACAGGCGAGCCTGTATATCTTACCAAAAACGGCGAGGGCGATTTGGTTGTCATGGATATTGAGGCATTTTCAAGGCGTGAAAAAATGCTGAAATTAAGGGAAGAACTCATTGCAGCCGAAGAAGAACGGCTTATGGGTAAAAAAGGATATTCTATTGATGAGCTTGATAAAATGCTTGGAGATGCAATAGCGGAGGCGAGTCATGCCGAATAAAAAATATACCGTTATAGTTTCCGACAGAGCTGCTTCAATGCTTGTAAATCATGTCAGATTTTTGGCAAGGGTTTCACCTGAAGCGGCAAAAAAACTTCATAAAGAGATTATTGCCGAAGCAAAAGCATTGGAATATATGCCGGAAAGCTATCCGTGGCTTAACTGTGATGAGATTCCTGCCAATAAATACAGAAAGAAGCTTGTGTCAAAAAGGTACTTATTGATTTATCAGATTAAAGATGATAAGGTTTATGTAGACTATGTCCTGGATTGCAGACAGGACTATAAGTGGCTGTTATAAAAAAACAAAATAATCGGGAGCAATTAAGTGTAAAAGCTTAGTTGCTCTTTTTCTTTTTCGGAGGTGATGTAACTTGTACTATTTGTTAACGGCTCTGCTGCTTGCATACGGAATTTACACTCTTGCAGGGCAGTTTATAACCTTCCCTACAAAGCGAACCGAGAAAACAATGTCAAGCTTCAAGCGAAAACAAAGCATTGGTGAGAGTTTTTATAACCTCATAACATTTCCGCTTATAAAGCTTTTGTCAAAGTTTATGCGTATTGAACCCTATGAGAGCAGAAAGCTTGAAAAAGACCTACAGAGAGCCGGAATAAACTTAAGCCCTGCTGAATATAAGGCTAAAGCCTTTGTTACAGCGGGGCTTGTTGTGTTGTTTTCATTCGTTTTTATTCCGCTGGGGTTAACGGTAATTACTATGCTTGTAATGCTTTTAGGCGTTATGTTGTTTTTCAAGGAACGGCAAGCGGTTTCGGAAAAGCTGAAAAAGATTAACGGACGAATACTTGATGAGCTTCCGAGGTTTGTCAGAACTTATAATAATTCCCTAAAAAGCAGTAAGGATATTTTAAAGTTTATGGAACGGTATCAGAAAATCGCCGGAGAAGATTTTAAGTATGATTTGGATATTCTGATAACAGACCTTAAAACAGGCAATACCGAAGAAGCTTTGCAAAGGTTTGATGAACGAGTGAATATTCCGCAGCTATCAACCTTTATAAGCGGTGTTATCGGTACAAGTAAGGGTGTGGATCAGGAAACATTTTTTTACTTGATGGAACAGGACATGAAAATATTGGCGAGAGAAAACATCAAACGAGAGATTGCAAAGCGGCCCGGCAAAATCAAGAAGGCTACGGTTGCAGTCGGAGTTATGATGTTTCTTTTATACCTATATCCGATCTTTATGGACTTAAAGAACGGATTGGGAATCTTTAATTAAAATTCAGAGAGGAGCAAACAACAATGAAAAAATTACTCAGAAAAGGCAAAGACTTGGCATTATCCGTAAGACGAGGGGCTTCGGCTGTAAAAAGCGGTGAGGGTTATCTTGATGTGCTTATTAAGATACTTATAACCGTAATTATCGGTGCTGCACTTTTGGCACTTATGCGTGTTGCAATTCCGGAACTGTTTAATGACATCATTGACAAAATCAAGTCTGTATTCACGATTTAACAGGAGGACAAAATATGGCACGATATATGGATAGAGGGCATTTGCTTAATATCCTCTTGGCTCTTGAAAACAGAGAAAACACAGATGTACGGCTAATCGGTTATCTTCAAAATCAGCAGACCGCCATATTGCAATATGAGAATGAATGGTTTTGTGCGTGGGATAACGGCGGTGAAATCGGTGTGGAAAAACTGAATACCGATATGGTAAGATACGCACCCATGACTGCTTTTACAAGCCCGCTAAATGCTTTAACAATGGGCTATCGCTTAAAGCAAATATTTGAAAACAAAGATATTGATTATGATTTTAAGTATGATGATGCAGAAAGCGAAGCTTTTTTAAATGAGTATGGCAGAACCGAGGAAATGTATGAGCATTTTGCCTGTAATGAGGAGGA
>CADBPJ010000325.1 GCA_902796445.1 uncultured Ruminococcus sp.
GAAACGGGTTACAGCTTAGAGCCCATACTGGACGCTATGGTTGCGTGGGGTACGGAATACAAGAAAAATTCTGTATAAATTATCCAACGAACTCAAAGAAAAGTTTTGCAGTGAAACTTTTCTTTGAGAACAAATGCACCGCATATTTAATTGTATTAAAATTAAGCGTCAGTGCCATACCGAGTGTTCTTACAGGATCTGAAAAGGTTATGTAAGCACTCGGTTTTTTATGCCTATTTTATCCGGCACAAGGTGCATTTAGTGGTGAGTGAAACTAATCATTGAACATCAACAGCCTACTGCTAACAAAAAAACCTGCCCGACACAAACCACAAATTGCATCGGGCAAGCATTTATTTTTTATTCCGTATCCGGGCTATTTCCATCTTGTCGGGCATAACTTTCAAAGCGCCTTTTCTTGTTGTTATAATCGCCGCTCCCGCATTTGCAAAGTCCAGGAGCTCGGAGAGCTTGCTTTCATCAAAGCCATCAATTCCGTATTCCAATACAAAGTCAAGTGCGCAGCCCTCAAATGTATCTCCCGCACCGGTTTTTTCAACGGCGTTCACACCTTGATATGCAGGCCTTTCTACCCGTATATCCTTGTAATATGCACAGCTGCCGTCTTTGCCGAGAGTAAGAAAAATCAGCGGTATATCATATTTTTCACGAATCCGTCTGATGCCCTCATCATAATCCCTTGTATCCGTCACAAATTCAAGCTCATTGTCGGATATTTTCAAAATGTCGCATTTTGATAAGCCGTATTCTATCTCACGCTTTGCGTCATCAAGGGACTCCCACAGTGGCTCCCGGAGATTCGGATCAAATGAGATAAGCAGCCCTTTTTCCTTAGCAAATTCAACTGCAAATCTTGTAGCTTCTCTTACTCCCGGATGAGTTGAGGATAATGTGCCGAAATGGAATATCCTTGACGATTCAATAATATCCGTCATTACATCTTCCTTAGTAAGAGTCATATCAGCACCCGGCTGACGGTAAAAGCTGAACTCGCGCTCACCCTCAGCAAGAGTATGAACAAAAGCAAGAGTTGTCGGAACCGTATCGTTATAAACAAGGTTTGTAATATCCGTTCCGCTTCTTCTGACGGTATCTGCCAGAAACCTGCCGAAATTATCATTTCCCACCTTGCCTATGAAAGCGGTCTTTCTGCCAAGCTTATTAAGCATTGCAAGAACATTGCAGGGCGCACCGCCGGGATTTGCCTCCAGTAAAGGATTGCCGTTTTCCGATACTCCGTTTTCGGTAAAATCTATCAGCAGCTCACCGAGTGCCGTTACATCAAACATTTTCATTTTCTTCCTCCATCCTTCTATCATAGACAAACCTTAAAAATGCTTATCCGCTTTCAGCTATACTTCGACGGTGAAGTGCATTTCAACAGGCACATAATCTCCCCATGATTTAGGCAACAAAATGCCTCCGTTCATCAAAGCACTTCCCTTGTACACCTTTCCGTTTTCTGCAAGCCGATAATCAGCCTCCGGCAGAAGTCCGCGCAATTTTATACTGTACTGCCTGCTGTTAGGCTCTGTACGGAAAATAACGCCGTTTACGAGAACGTCTGTCCGGTTTTCCGAGACAAATTCCCACACAGCAAATTTATCCGTCATAGGATTGCTTAAACGATAGTAAAGCCCATTGTGAATAAGGGGTCCGTCCTGTTTAAAGCGTACTATCTGCTCCTTTACCTTCTGCTTTTCCCCATCAGAAAGTGTATTTAGGTCAAGCTCATATCCGAAACTGCCTGCCATAGCGGTAACAGCTCTTGTTTCAATAGGCGTAATCCTGCCCGTCTGATGACCGGGTACAGCTGAAATATGTGCTCCAACCGCCGAAACGGGATAGAAAAATGATGTGCCGTACTGTATTTTTGTTCTCTCAAAGGCGTCCGTATCATCACTGCACCATATCTGCGGACAGTAGTAAAGCATACCTGCATCAAAACGGCCGCCGCCTCCGCTGCAACCCTCAAAAAGCACATCAGGGAAAGCGTTTGTCAGACGTTCAAGCAGCTCATACAGACCGAGGATGTATCTGTGAGGCATTTCTCCCTGATTCTCCGCAGGAAGACAAGGAGTGTGCCAATCGCAGATACTGCGGTTCATATCCCATTTAACATAGGAAATATCTGCGCTGTTAAGTATGTTGCTTATCGCTTCAAAAATATATTCCCTCACTTCGGGATTTGTCATATCAAGCACCAGCTGATAACGGCTGCGCACAGGCTTTTTTGAGGGTATCTGTATTGCCCACTCCGGATGAGCGCGGTACAGCTCGCTGTCCTCCGAAACCATTTCAGGTTCAAACCACAGGCCGAATTTCATACCCATACCCTTTATCTTTTCCGCAAGCCTTCCAAGTCCGCCGCCTATCTTTTTTTCGTTTACAAACCAGTCACCCAGTCCCGAACAATCGTCATCTCTTTTGCCGAACCATCCGTCGTCAAGCACGAGCATATCCACTCCGAGATCGGCTGCCTGCTCTGCAATTTTCAGTATTTTATTCTCGTCAAAATCAAAATAAGTAGCTTCCCAGTTGTTTATCAGAACGGGACGCTCAGAAAGCTTGTATTTACCTCTGCAAACGTGCTCTCTGATAACCTTCTGGAAATTGTGGGACAATGCTTCCATTCCGCTTCCGCTGTATGACAGTATTACCTCGGGAGTATCAAACACCTCCGATGGTTTAAGCTCCCAACGGAACAGGTCGGGGTGAATACCCACAATAAGGCGTACCTGTTCCAACTGGTCAAGCTGCAATTTCGTCTGAAAGCTTCCGCTGTACATCAGCACGGCGCCGATACAGCTGCCTGCGGTCTCTGTGCAGTCGGGAGAGCAAAGCAGCACTGTGGGATTCTGCTGATGGCTTGATGTTCCCCTTGTACTTGAGCTTTCCTGAATGCCGTGATTAAGAGGCATACGCTCAATCTGGCGCTCCAGGGTGTGTCTGCCGTGAAAATGTATCCATTCCCAGCTGCCCTGTGGTATATCAAGGCAAAGGCTTGCCGCTTTTGTAAATATCACAGGCTCATTACCATTGTTGGCAATCGAAATACACCTTGTTATAATATCAAGTTTCGGGAGAACTCCGTATTTAAGCGTCACCTCAATATCCGAACAGTTATCCTTTAATATTATCTCAAGTGTTTCTGCTTCGTTTTCATCTGCATATACGGCAGGAAGCCCCTTTATACCGTATTTTCCTTTACTTATACGATAACCTTTGTATCTCAGGTCAAGAGCGCAGCTGCCGTCGGAATGAACAGCCGCCGCTGCCGTTATCCGGTAGTCGCCTACGCCCTCGCAGGCATATTCCAGTGGCAGAGTATCAAGAGAATATGTACGATCATTCCCTGCATCATATATATTCCCCGAAAATCCCACATCCGGATAATTCAGCAGATATTCCATATCACACCCTGTTTTCCCACCGTACCACAAATGCTTTAATACGCCGTATTTATCGGCTTTCATCTGGTATTCAGTGTTTTCTGTAACAATCTGAAACAGCCCTGTTTTTTCATTTATAAAAATCGACATATGAGTACCTCCTTTATTTTATCTCATAGGAAATTTCTCAATTTCCTATTAGCAAAAAAGTCTACATATCGGAGTGTAGCGTAGCGAAACGACAGTCACGATAGTGACTTTTTTATATCAAACTGATAAGTTGACAAATCTGCGTTTAATGTAATACTGTCCGAACCATATTTTCTTGTGATTACAAGCCTGTCACCATCTGCACCGACTTCTATTGTACCGTCAAGTGAAAATGCGGGGTGAGTGTTTCTCATCTCCATAAGCTCCTTCAGTTTCTGTACAACAGGTCTTGACTGTTCCTTTTCAACGTCCTCTACGGTATAGTAATGACGGTTGATATCACGTCCGTTTTTTGTGCGCTCCATAAGCTCTATATCGTTTGAGCCTGCAAGCATTCCCACATAATACACCTGCGGAATACCCGGAGCAAAGAACTGTATTGCTCTTGCAAGAAGATATGCGCTGTCGTTGTCACCAAGTGCGGAATAATAGGTGGTGTTCACCTGATATATATCAAGATTGTTGTACGCCTCGGAGCTGTATATCATCTTCACATTTGCGCCCTTTACATACATCTGATCCTTGACCTTATCAATCTCCTCATCGGGAAGAAGGTCCTTTACGTCCACAATTCCTATGCCGTCATGGGTGTCAAGGGTGGTGAACTGCTTCATAGGACATTTTAAAAGCCAGTTTTTCAGATATTTTCCCGTATGATTGTAAAGGGCATGGAGAGTAAGGACAGGCAGTGCAAAGTCATATATCCAGAAGCCCTTGTCCGCAATTTTCATTGGAATCGTGTAATGCTCGTGTATCTCGGGTAGAATATCCGCTCCGCCCTCCGAAGCTATCCTTTCAATATCGTAAAGCAGTTCCCAGATATCCGGCTCAATGAAGAAACAGCTTGTTCCCGGCTTTTTTACCGCATATGCAAATGCGTCCAGACGTATTACGGAAGCGCCTCTGCGACACATTTCACGAATAGTATCTGCGATAAACTTCTTTGTTTTGTCCTTCGAAATATCAAGGTCAATCTGTTCCTCGCAGAAGGTACACCATACTTTTTCGGTGGTTCCGTCAGCAAATTTTGCCTCAATGTACGGTGCGCGGGGCTTGCGCTTGTAAATTAAATCGGTCTGCTCTTGGGTGGGCTCGCCGCTTTCCCAGAAATCCTTGTATCGGATAAACATATCCTTGTATTCGGACTCATCCTTTTTCTCAAGAAAATCCCTGAAATATTCCGAACTTGCGGAGATGTGATTTACCATAAAATCAAACATGAGATAATATTCTTTTCCAAGAGCCTCTATATCGTCAAACGTGCCGAAGCTTTCGTCAACAACATCGTATCTCATGGGAGCAAAGCCTCTGTCCGCCGAGGAAGGGAAAAATGGCAGGATATGAACGCCGCCTACTGCATTTTTGTAATGCCTGTCAAGTACGCCGTGAAGCTCTCTGATATTTTTTCCCATACTGTCCGCATATGTTATCAGCATAATTTCATTCTGAATTTTCATAATATAAAACCGTCCTTCCGTATATTGATTTCCCCTGCCCCGGGGGCAGGGGAATTTATAATTTTTACTTGTATCAGCCCTTGACTGCTCCGTTTGCAACTCCGCCGATAATCTGCTTCTGGCAGATGATATAGAATATCACGATAGGCAAAAGCGCAAGCAGATAGGATGTGAACGCAAGGTTATAATTCGTTCCGAACTGTGTCTGGAAGTTAAGCTGAGCAAGAGGCAGAGTGGTGTTCTCAGTGCCGGACATAATAACAAGCGGCGTCATAACGTCATTCCATGTGCCGAGAGCGGTGAGTACCGCAACAGTTGCGTGCATAGGCTTCATCATGGGGAAAATAATCGTCCAGTATGTGCGCCATGCAGAAGTACCGTCAATATCTGCCGCTTCCTCCATTGCCATAGGAATATTCTTCATGTATCCGCTGTAAAGCATAACATTCATGGGCATATAGAAAACGGTGTACAGTATAATAACACCTGCCATATTGTCAAGTCCGAGATTTGCGGTCTGTTTTACAAGCGGCATCATAAGAATTGCAAACGGAACAAACATACCGCTTACGATGTAGAAATATATCATCTTGAAGCCTTTTTTTCGGCTCATATTTCTGCCGATTGAATATCCTGCCATAGAATGGATAACAATGGAAAAAATAATTGTAATTCCGGTAATAATAATGCTGTTTTTAAGGGAGTTCCAGAAGTTTGTAACTCTCATTGCCTCGGCAAAATTGTCAAAACTAAAGCTTTTAGGGAAGCTCAAAGCGCCGAAAATATCATTTGTCATTTCCGATGGCGACTTGAAGGCAATTGTAATGGTCATGTATAGGGGGAACAAAATAGTAACACAGCCTAAAATCAGCAATATAGTCAGTCTAATATTAGATTTTCCAACCTTGCCTTTCTTATTTACACCGGCTTCACAAGACCTGTAAACAAGTTTTTTTGTTGATGAACTCATAACTGTACCTCCTTTTTATTGGTTATAACCATCTGGATAATAGATATAGTAACAATAACAACGAAGAATATGACTGCGTTTGCGCTTTGGAAGCCGAACTGTCCCCCATCCATACCGTTTTTGTATATAAGGTATGAAATAGACTCTGTGCTTTGTGCGGGGCCGCCCTTTGTCAACGCCATAATCTGGTCAAATACCATGAGCATATTCTTTGTGCTTAAAATAAAGTTTGTAGATACGAAAGGCATAAGCATCGGCAGCGTAAGATCCTTAAAGGTCTGCCAGCGGCTCGCACCGTCAATCATTCCCGCCTCGTAAATTTCCGCAGGTATAGTCTGCAAACCGGAGATATAAATGATTGTATTCATTGCAACAGCCTGCCATACGCCTACGATAAGTACGCCTATCCATGCATATTGTTCGCTGGCAAGTATGCTGTTTTCAAGAAATCCGATATGGAGGGCCGAACCTACCGTCGGAATTATATACGTAAAGATAAAGCTGAAAATATATCCAATGATTAGTCCGCCGAGAATGTTTGGCAGGAAATATACTCCTCTTAGCATACTTTTGAATTTTATCTTGCTGTTAAGTCCGAGAGCAAGTATCAGACTCAGCAGATTTACAAGTATGGTGCCTGCCAGGGCATACTTGAATGTGAAAAGATATGAATTTCCTACTCTTGAATCAGAAAACAGGTCGATATAGTTCCTCAGTCCCACCCATTCATAGCTGCCGTAGCCTCTGTAATTTGTGAAGCTGTACATTGCACCTGTAATAAGCGGGATGGTATTGAATACAACAAACAAGATAAGTGCGGGAAGCGCCATAAGGATATATGTTTTCTGCCTGTCGGTCATTTTATTAAGCTTTTTCATTTCTGTCCCTCCTCATATTTTTTCACCTTTGCAATAAGATCTCTGTTGTATCTTACCCATTCATTGTCAAAACGTTCAAGAAAAGCTTCCGCCGCATTTTTGCTGTTATCCATAAGGTAAGTCTGGATAAGTGCGTCAACGCTCATTTCGCTTGGGTAATGATGATCGTGGTAGTCGGACATTCTGTTATCTCTTATATACTGCTCCATTCCACTTAAAAATACAGGCAGTTCAAAATCGCCCTCCTTGCATGGAATACCGCCCTGTTCGTCAAGGTAAATCTGTACGGTTTCGTCCTCAAACAAAAATCTCAGAACCTCATAAGCCGCTTCCGTATTTTTCGATTCCTTCATTACCGAAAACTGCAAGTCAACTCCTGAATTCAGCACATTGTCTGCCTCGTTTTCATTTGCAGGGAACGGGAAA
>CADBPJ010000326.1 GCA_902796445.1 uncultured Ruminococcus sp.
AGGGATTACCGCATACAAATGGAGGTCATTACAAATGGATTATAGCACAATTTACGTCGGAATGGATGTCCACAAAGAAACTTTTTCACTTTGCTGCTACACAAATGAGAAAGAAAAGGCTGAATATCCTCAAAAAGTCAATGCACACTACAGTAAGGTCATCAACTATATTGAGGCCATGCGGTTCCATTACGGAGACGATGCGCTGTTTGTATGCGGATATGAGGCGGGCTGCCTCGGCTTTACGTTGTATCATGAGCTGACTGCGCACAATATCAAGTGTGTGATTCTGGCGCCAACAACGATGTCGAAGCCTTCCGGAAAAAAGAAAATCAAAACTGACAAGCGGGACGCAGCGCTCATTGCCCGTTGCCTGGCACACCATGATTATAGTCCAGTCCACATTCCCACCAAACAGGATGAGCAGGTCAAGGAGTACATCCGGATGCGGGCGGACCACAAGTTGGCACTGAAAAAAGTCAAGCAGCAGATCCTTTCGTTCTGCCTGCGGCACGGGTTCCATTATGATGGCACAAAGAATAACTGGACCCAAGCACATATCATGTGGCTCCGCACTCTGGATATGGATGAGATGTACCGGGAGACCTTGGACGAGTATCTTCTTACCTTTGATTTCCTGACGGGAAAGCTGGATCGCATTGACCGGAGGATCGAAGAGCTCGCCTCTGATGAGACCTACATTGAGAAGGTGGAAAAGCTGGAGTGCTTTCTGGGCATCAAGACACAGACTGCACTGTCAGTGATCGTTGAGACCGGAGACTTCAATCGCTTTGCTGATGCGCAGCACTATGCCTCGTATCTGGGGCTGGTGCCAGGGGAAGATTCCAGCGGTGAAGACCAGAACAGGCTCGGTATCACCAAAGCCGGAAACCGTCATGTGCGCATGTTGCTGATAGAAGCGGCACAAAGTTACAGCCGAGGACAGGTTGGATACAAATCAAGGGTATTGGCAGCACGACAGCAGGGAAACACACCAAAGGTCATTGCCTACGCAGATAGAGCAAACGAAAGACTCCGTCGCAAATACTACAGGATGGTACTGAAATGCGGGAAAAAGGCGAATGTGGCAAAGACTGCTGTAGCAAGAGAGTTGGCCTGTTTCATATGGGGAATGATGACGGACAACATTACGTGAGGTATCACAGTGTGCCGCCGAAGTCAAGGCTGCTTCGCACCGCTGCGCGGCTGCGGCCTTGACTTCGGCGTCCCACTGTGAAGAGTGGTAGACAAGGGCTGCTGAAGCAGCCGTATATTATCCCCGGAAGGTATCTGGAAGGAGCTCTGAGTACAGAAGAGGTTCGAGCGATCTGCGACAAACCTATGATGGCGCCGGAAACGGTGATCCACGCAATTAGACGGCAGCGCTCACGGCGGACCATTGACCTGTCGGTAAGGAGCAATCCGAATCCACGTATATCAGAGTGGCCAGTGCCGGAGCCTGACATCCAGGGCTCTTTCCAGATGCCTTCCGGGCTAGATCCAACAGAATATGCTGTGGTGACCTCGGTTATGGGCAAATTCTGCCCCTTGACAAAGGTCATTACATATCAGGGCTTACTGAAAAACGACCTCAAGCCCCAGAATTTTGAAAATGAGCAAAAGCCATCGGCGCAGCCGATGGGCTGCGTTCATGGCCAGGATATTGAGGGCAGCTTCCGTCTTGGCGGTTTCGTCCCGTTTGGACATGATGAGATCCAACCCATACCGCCGTTTCAAATTGCCGTTTCTGCCTTCCACGGCGTTTCGTTCACATGCATCCTTGTACATCTGTCTGGCTTCCTTCTTCCCAGCTTCTCCCGCCTTGGGACGTCCCAAAGCAGGGCCGGAGAGACGGATACCATGCTCTTTGCAGTAGCTTCGATTTGCCCTGGTTTGGTAGATCTTATCTGCCAGGATTGCTTCTGGGTAGACGCCATACTTCCTCCGGTAATCTTCTGCAACTGCTTTCAGATCATTTCCTTCATTGTAATTGCTCCAGCAGGTCTGCTCTATAAAGGTATATCCATCTACCACAGACAGATGAAGCTTTTGTCCAAATTCCGTGGGGTTCGGACGTTTCCCACGCTGGATCGGTCTTACAAAGGGCTGCTCAAGGCTCACGATTCGGTCTTTGCAGGTGTGGGTATGATTGTCATACATCTCCTTCTGCTGGGCATAAACCAGCGGAATCACCTGTAGCCTGTCCAAGAGCCAGAATGGCAGCTTTATATCCGGAACCAACAGCAACAACTGTGCAAACCGCTTCTGTGCTTTCGCGATGTATTCCAGTTGTTCGCCTATGGCTTTCTGTAGTTTCTTTGCGGTCCACCGCTTTGATTTGGCCACATTCAGATAGGAATCACGAGCTTTAGAGGCGGAATAAGGAAGTTTGTGACCTGTATGAGGGACTTCAGCCCAAAGAATCGTAATAGCAGTTTCATAATGCTCCCGGCACTGGTTCAGCAGGTCAATATCTGTGGGGTACTTGATATCGGAAGGAGCCACTGTGGCATCCATAATCAGCTTGCCGTGATTCTTCTTTTTCTTGCGGCCTTTCTTCTTGTTTGGATTCTTCTGCCCCTTTGTCGGTTTCTTGCCGGAAGGTTTGGGATTATCCTGATCATCGTCATCGGATGCCTTGTTCGATGTGGTTTGGGCCTTATCATCGTTGCGATCCACATTCCGCCCGTCTTCCGGCCATTTCCCGGTACAGACATATTCATTGATCCGAGCCACTTCTTCTACAGGAAAGCGTTTCCGAAAATGCACCATCATAGACGGGTCAAACAGTGGCTCCCGTTGAAACTCAT
The DNA here is from genome assembly GCA_902796445.1 of uncultured Ruminococcus sp. Lineage (GTDB taxonomy): Bacteria > Bacillota > Clostridia > UBA1381 > UBA1381 > Ornithomonoglobus. The sequence continues at coordinate 2,811 of CADBPJ010000326.1, forward strand.
GGAGCCCCAGGAAGTATTGCATATACGGGTTCTCCTGGATTTCTTCCACACACTCCACATCGGTAAAGTTCCGGTACTCTTTGATGAATATCGAGCCGAAGGCAATTCGGGAAGGGAATGCCCTACGACCAGTTTCGGTGTTCATGGTACGAACATAGATTTCTTCGATCTCGTCCCAGGGCATGATCCCGGCCAATCTCACCCAGCGATTCTTAGGGTCTAGCTTTCCGCCGAACGGCATGATGAAATCCTCTATGACCAGCTGATCCTTATCCTCGATATAATACATACAAAACACCCCAGAATGATGGGTTTCCCTCAGAAACCACTGATTTTGGCTGCTTTTATTATATCATATTCTGGGCGGAATTGAAACAATTTTGACGAATTTTAGCTTGTTTTTTGGATTTTTAACAATTGTGGAAAACTTTTTTGCGTTTTTCAGCAAGCCCTACATTAGAAAGGATGATACACATGGAACGGTATTTTGGAGAGAAGACCCCCAAGCTGGGCTTTGGCCTGATGCGCCTGCCTAAGCTAAGCTCGGGAAAGATCGATGTGGAACAGACCAAGAAGATGGTGGACCTCTTCATTGAGGCCGGCGGCACTTATTTCGATACGGCCTTTGTCTATAACGGCTCGGAAGAAGCTATTAAGAAAGCGCTGGTAGAGCGCTATCCCCGGGAATCCTACACCCTGGCCACGAAGCTGAATGCCATGGGCGGCCGTTTAAGCGAGGAAGAACTGAAACAGGAATTCTACACCAGCCTGGAACGTACCGGCGCCGGGTATTTCGACTTCTACCTGCTGCACGG
>CADBPJ010000327.1 GCA_902796445.1 uncultured Ruminococcus sp.
TCTCTAAATCTTATGTTTTAAAATTGTTGTTATTATCTAATCTGTGTAATTTGTAAAATTCTTCAATGTTTAATTTGTAATATATAATATGTATTATTGATAATTAAATTATTGTTAAAACTTGATTTTATCTCTTTTGATAAATTCTATTTCTCCATTACCAAGTAGGGAGAAGTTAGGTATAGTTTCATAGGTTACTGCTTTTCCATTTATAACATTATCAAATGTTACTGGGTTGATACCTAATCCTTTGATTTTCTTAATATGGCTGTTAAATGTACTTATTGAAAATGTATCTACCCATATTTCTTTTGCTTTACTATATCCATCTGTGTTTATTAGTTGTAATAGGGAACATAGTTTGTCTTTCATTTTGGGTTTAATAGTTTCACTATCACATATCTTTTTGATAGCAATATCTATTCTATAAAATGTTTCTGTGTTAAATATCTTTTTTGCAGTATTTGAATAATATGTATTTAATGCTTCAAAATTATAATAAGTTTCTAATTCTTTGGTTCTAACATTTTCTTTATTATTTAATTGGTCCTGTGATTTGTTGGAATTTAGTTTTCCATTTTTCACTTTAATTTCTGTTCTAATAACATTTTTGTATCTAATAAAGTCTTTTATATCTGCTTTACCTTCTGCAATTTTTTGTTCTATTTCCTTGGTCTTATTGTATATAGTTACTTCTAAATAGTTAGAACTTTCTTCTTTATGCTGTCTATGCTTCATAATCATCATCTTCTTCCTTATCTATAACTGTTAATTTTTCCACACTGAATTTTTCATTTCCATCTTTTAATGCTAAATATTTAACTACATATTTAGATGGCTTATCTGTAATTTCTTTTTTGTATGTATAAAATTGGTCTGTTATTTTAGTGATGATATTTTTAATAATTTCTAGTTCCATTTCATCTCTAAATTTGTAATCACTATAATAATCAATTCTTCTTAAAGTTAATGGTTCTAATTCTTCTACTGTTAATCCAAAGTAATTCATCAATTCCTTTTTAGTATTATTTATAATTTCTTCTGCTGTAAAATCTTCTACCAAACAATGCTGTAAATGAATTGATAATGTATGCCTAGTTTCATTGTAGTAAAATCCATAACCACCATCACTACCAAATCTTTTTATATCTAGATTTCTGCTCAAATCTTTTCTGGTTAGTATGTAATGTGATTGTTTAGCCATCTGTTTGAGTTCTATCACTTTTTTTAATTTCTTTTTGTTATCATCATCTAAATACAGTTTGTTCCTAATCTTCTCATTTACTGTTTTTACATATCCATAGTCTGTAATTATCTTTGTTCTTCCTTCAAGCATTTCTACTTTCTTTTTTCTATCTTCAAAGTTCATACCTAGTAGTATAGTATCTACATTAAACATTTAATATCACCTCCATCTGCTACTAAAATAAAATATAAATTTTTTTATATATAATTTTTAAACTAAACTCATACATAATTATCATTTTGAAAATAATCATATAGATTTAGCATAGATAAATACATTTAATTTCAATTAAATATTTCCATCTACTAATATTTTACTGTGGCCAAAATATTTTTATAAAAAACACTAATTTACATTAAATTTATCTATCTACTATTATTTTACTGTTAGTGAATTTAAAATTAGATTTTATAAAAACTCTTTACATTTGTTGAAATTTCTGGTCAAAAAAATAAAGCCTTAGATGGCTTTATTTTTCAAATATGGAATTAAGATTTTATTCTTCTATTATTATTTAGAAATTCAAGTAATACATTTTTATTTATTAAAATCTTTCCATTTAATTTAGTAGCATGAATATCATTATTTATTATAATATTTTTCATTGTCCTTTCATTTACACCTAACATTTGTGCTGCTTCCTTCATACATATAAATTCTTTTTCTACCATTATAAATTCCCCCTTAACTATAATTATTTGTATCTAATAATATTTTACACTGGTTTAAACCATTTTCTATTATCTTGCATAAATTATCTCATGATACTTTGCATTTTTAAATTCAATTATTTCCTTTAACTTTATATATTCACCAATAGTTATTTTATTATCTTTTAGCATAGTATTTAAGTTCTTAATTTCAGTTTCTGTTACCTTATCTATTTTTCTTCTTAACTGTTTTACTATGATAGGATATTGTGGAAGATATATATTACTAGTATGGAATAAATGTATTTCACTTAATAATGTATGTTGCATATTTAATAACCCCCTTACAATAATATTTTACTTAAACCGCATTAAATAATGTAATACAATGATAATTTTATTACATTACATATAAATACTATTTTTGCTTATATACTAATGCTTTTATCTGCTTATGCTGTTACTGCTCCATTATATATGTACTTTATTGATTGGTGATATTACATCAAATGTGCTATAATGAAGGGTATAGGGGGTATTTTGATATGAATTTTGTTCAACCAATTAGAGATAAATATAAAATAGAAGAAATGAAAGAAGAACTTAAAAAATCTGGAACTAGAAATTATATGTTATTTTATCTTGGCATTAACACTGGTTTAAGAATTAGTGATATTGTAAAACTAAATTATAATGATATAAGAAATAATGATGGAATTATGAAAAGCCATATTTCCATTGTGGAGACGAAAACTAATAAATTAAAGAGATTTCCTATTGTTAATAGTCTATATACTGAATTAGATAAATATACCAAAAATATGAAAGAGGGAGAGTATCTATTTAAGAGCCATAAAGGACAAAATAAACCAATTTCAACTACACAGGCATATAGAATTATATCTGGTGCTGCAACCCAAATTGGTCTTGAAGAAATAGGCACACATACTTTAAGAAAGACCTTTGGATATCATCACTATAAACAATTCAAAGATATTGCTATATTACAACAAATCTTTAATCACTCATCTCCATCTGTTACTTTAAGATATTTGGGAATAAATCAAGATGAAATAGATAAGTCATACTCAAATTTTAGCTTGTAACTGAAAAAAGGGCACAAAAATTCCTGCTAGTGCACCAATCTAGCCTTTTTAAGTGTTCCTACTATTATTTTACACAAACAATAAAGGAAACTAATTTTATGTTTTAGTTTCCTTATAATTATATTTATTTAACAATATGTCTATGAATTAGATATATATTTTTTATTTTATTTTATTTTATTTTAATTGCAACAGCATTTGTGTTATTAGCATCAATACTAATATTCTTACCACAATAACTATTAACAATAAATTTCATATTTTCATTTTTAGTATGTTCTACTACTATACTTCCATTTGATACTGTATATCCATTATACCCATAAAAATAAAATCTTGAAGGTTTACTTTGATTTTGTTCGGAATTTTGTAAATATCCAAATATATTTGAATTAGCATCTGCATTAGAATACATATTTACATTTATAATGTAAGTTCCTGTATCTAGCTCTGAAAAATCAAATATAATATTATTTTCACTATTATTACTTATTGATATATTATTGGATAAAGAATAAAATTGAGTTACTATATTATTAGTAGCAACTTGTGTATCATTTCCATTTGTTGGTAGTGTTGCTATTTTTACACCATCTATACTTGCTAATTGTAAAGATGAGTTAATCTCAAACTCATAAGGGTATGCTTTTAGTTTAGTAAAAATAGATGTAGCATTAGTGAAGTTAATCTCTTGTGTACTTGCTACTCTTTGAGAACCATTTACATATTGTATTTCATTATCTTTTTCAAGTTCAACTGCTAATTCTTTTAATGTAGGCATTCTTTGTGTTTCTGCATAAGTATTCATTTGGCAAGTTGTTATTTTTAGGTTTATGCTTTCTGTTGCTGTTTGCTTATTATATTCTTCTGTTGCTGTTTTAGTTCTATTTAATAAGCTATCATTTCCTAACATAGTACTTATAGCAATTCCAGCTAATATAATTAAAATTACAATAGTTATCACTAAAGAAATTAGTGTAATAGCTTTATTCTCTTTCATTTTATTTTTTAGATTTTTCATCTTAAAAATTCCCCCTTGTCATTTGTATTTCAATAACCTTTTATAAATTATACTGCAATTATAGCACTCAATAAATTATTTGTAAAGTACTACTCTAAAAGTAATAATAAAAATTTTTAAAGTAGTAGATTTAGGCTCTACTACTTATTATCTTGGTATTCAATTATATCAGGCACATCACATTCTAGGGCATAACATATCTTTGCTAATACATTAAAATCTATTCTAGTTGCTGTGTCTTCTCTTAATTTTTTAACTGTTTGAAATCTTATATTTGCACTTGTGCTTAATTCATAGGTTGTTATATTTTTCTTTTTTAACATATCATCTAATTTTAAAACTATTTGACCATAATCTATTTCTTGTCTAACTTCCTTAGTATTCTTTTTCTTTTCCATATCATAACACCTCTTGTTCCTTTTAAAAGCATTTTATAATATGTACTACTTTATTTTAATATGCTATTATGACCTTACTCTACAAGTAATAGTATAATCTTGTTAGTTTACTTTTACAACTTTACCATCTCTGGTTTCTATTCCTATTATCTTTTTACAAAGTTCTTCTTTTAAGGAGATAACTTCTGTAAAACCTTTCTTTAAATCACTTTTTTCTTTGGACCATTCATCTATGTTATTACTTATGTATAAAATAAATATTGTACTATTTGGACCATAACCAGCACTAATAATATGATATACTTTTTTGTCTTTGTTTAATTCAAATGAACCTAATGCTAATCTTGCTTCTGCATAATTTGTAACTTCTAATAATCTGTTTTCTGATATTATAGTACAATATATTTTATCTTTATCTATGTAATCTTTAATAATTTTAGATGATAGTTTCATTATCTTTAATCTTTCTATGCACTCATTTTTCATTTGTTCTAGTGTTATTGTTTCCTTCTCCATAATTTTCTCCTTTCACTTATACATTTACTATTAGTTTGCTTAGTACTATGCTAACCATATTTTCAAAATACTTATAATCAATTTCTTTAATATAGTTATTGTAAAATTCAACTGCTGTTCCATCTAGTTTAACTTGTTCTACTTTCATATCTTACCACCTTTCAAAATGCAATATAATCAATTTTTATTTTATCTTTATGTATTTACATATCTTCTATAAGTGCTTTTATTATTACATTTTCATTGGTGTTATTTTGTAATGATAACCTTATGGTGCACATTCTTCTGTTCCTATATCATTTAATGTTGCTTTTGATATTGCATCAGGCATTGCAAATCTTTGTGATAAATATCTTAAAGATGCTCCA